>CAYYRY010000004.1:18434-30666 GCA_964474245.1 uncultured Ruminococcus sp.
ATTGATCGTTGCATTTTCCGGAATCGTTATCTCAACGGGATCTTCAGATTTTGAAAAGCCGTATATATCATTAGCAGCAAATATCAGGCAAATTGACAATACCACAGATACCACAAGAACAGCGGTAATATACGCAAAGCATTTAACGATGCTTATTACCGTATTGCTGACCTCGGTCTGCTCTTCTTTCTTTTTCTTCTTTTTCTTGGTTACTCCGGTATTGCCGGTCTTTTTTGCGGTATCTATCTTTTTTGTCGAATCCTTCTGAGTCTGTACAACACGTGTCTCGCCGTTAGTCTGAGCATTTGATACCCTGCGTTCACCGGGCACACTCTCTTTTGAGCCTTCTGACGGTGATGTCACAGGCTTTCTCTCAACGTTAATATTCCCGTCGGCAGAGTTTCTGTTTTCTCTTCTGATCTGATCACTCTGTGGTCTGACGGGGGGCATTTCTCTGTTGCGCGGAGGTTGTCCCGCAGGTGTCGGGCGAGGTGTGGGAGTTGTCGGTGATGACGGATTTCCCGCAGGTCTTACGTTTGCGTCAGGCTGACGGGAATTCTCACGGGGCTTATCGCCATTACGGTTATCCATATGCAAAACTCCTTTCAAAAAACTTAGTTATGCTCCCATAATTATCGTCATTATTATAAACATTACCGTCATCAGAATAAAGAACGGTGAGAACACCGCGCCTGTGATGGCAGAAATCATATTCTTTTTCTTTTTCGGAACGTGATCCGATTCCACATTGTCCTCGGAATAGCCTTTATATAAAGATGCAGCTTCAAAGCATCCTGCCGAAGAAGCAATAAGTGCCAGCACCACGGCAATAACGAAGAAAAGTATACCGCTGATATTATTCTTATCCGCCAGAAGTATAATATAGTCTTCAAAGAACAGGACGACCACGTTATACAAAGTATGTACGATCATTGCGGCAATGACGCTTCTGGTAGCATACGTAAGCGCACCGAGAACTATACCGCAGAATATATAGGACGGAAGTCTGGGAAAGCTGAAGTGGCACATTGCAAACAAAACCGCGCTGAGTAATACGGATGCTGAAACACTTATGGAACCGTATTCCGTCAAAATGATACCACGGAACAGGTATTCTTCCGTGATTGCAGGAAGTATTGCAAAAGCAAGGATCAGATACAGACCGTCAAAAAGGCCTGAATTCATGGCGAATCCCGCATACGCAGACGTCGCCGTCTGACTCATCAGCGAAGGGAAAGCCTTCGCCATCAGATAGTTGATGGCACCTCCGCCGGCACACATAAGCACCACAGCACAAATCATCAGAATAATACATGATGGCTTCGGCAAACGGAGTCTCAGAGAAGTAGAATATTCATTGCCTCTCAGTGTACCGAAAAGCAGTGACGGCAGTGCAAATATGACGAGCTGTATAATTACAGCCGCAAGATACGGATTACTGTCAGCACCGATAGAGCTTGCAGGGATAAATCTGAACACGGCAGTTAAAGCAAACACCACCACAACTAAGATCGGTACTGCCACAATGGGTTTTAGTTTCATAAACGTTCAAGTCCTTTCGGATTCTTGCGCAAGCTTATTTCTTAACTTGTTTTATACCTTTTTCAGTCAGCAGAATATCAACAGTAACGTCAAAGCGCCCTCTCGGAACACTGTCCATTATAAAGTCGCTGTATACCACACCGATCTTACAGCCTGAAAATTCAGATAGATATCTGTCGTAAAATCCCTTACCGTACCCGAGACGGTAACCGTACTTATCGTAAAGAAGTCCCGGTACAAAGCAGACAGCACTTCCTACGTCAGACGAAGGATCGTATATGGGCATATCAGCGGTAGGCTCAAGAATACCATAGGAATCCTTTGACAACTCGTCAAGGGATGACACTATATGGTACTTCATAGTATGGGTTGCCTTGTCACAACGGGGGAAAGCGACCTTCTTACCAAGACGCCAAGCCTCTTCCGCTATGGAATTTACGCATATCTCGTTTTCGAGTGCCGCATAAAGAAGCACGTATTCAGCATATCTGAAGCTCATAAGCCCTACGGCAGATCTGCATACCTTGGCATCTCTTGCCGACTTCACATCAGCCTCCATACCTGCTCGTACAGCAAGATATTTTGCACGAAGCTCATCCTTGGCTTTTTTAATTGAATTCATAATTACCTCCAAATGCCTTACGGCGCACCCACATTATATCGGACAGTTTCTTCTGAGTTTGATCATCTCGCCATAATGGCGGCATAGGTTTTGTCTCTGACATCCTTACCACGAAGGCATTCAAGCAACTCAAGGGCAAATGCCATGGCAGTTCCCATGCATCTTGATGTCACAAACTGACCGTCACGGACAACCTCAGCAGACTCAATGATCTCAGCACCCTCAAGGAACTTTTCAAATCCCGGGAAGCAAACTGCGCGTCTGCCACTCAGATACCCTCTTTTCCCGAGGACAAGAGGTGCTGCACAGATTGCGCCCACAAAACCATTTGCATCAAGCACAGACTTAATGTAAAGATCGGTCTTCCCGAACTTATCAATATTATCTGCACCGGGCATTCCGCCGGGGAATATGAGAAGCTCGGGAGAGCTGAGAGAATCACCAAGCTCATCTGCAGTCACGTCACACACCACAGGGATACCGTGAGCACCGACAGCACTCTTGCCGGTAATACCTACAGTTACTACCTCAAGCCCGGCACGCTTCAAAACATCTATGGGAGTAAGTGCTTCTATCTCTTCAAAACCATTTGCTAAAATTACGTATACCATAATGACCCTTTCAGACGTCTCAAGATCAATAACAGTATATCATTATTGACCGATAAGACGGTTAACAATTCATAAACAAACTATGCTTTTTTGTAAATATGCGGAAACTCACATGATATCCGCATCATTTTTGACTACCATCTCCATGAACTGTTCCTTTGTTATGAGCACTTCACGGGGCTTTTGTCCCTCGGGAGGGCTTACGTATCCGAGCTGTTCCATGCGGTCTATGAGCTTAGCGGCTCTGCCGTAGCCAAGGGAAAGTCTTCTCTGAATGAGGGAGGTGGATATCTTACCGCTGTTGACCGCAAGCTCAAGAGCCTGTCTGAGCATCGGGTCGTCATCGGCACCGCCTTCAGCGGGAGCTGAACCGCCGGAAGACTTCTTTCCTGCTCCGCACATTGCTGCCGCCTTCTCGATCTGGTCGATGACCTCGCTTGAATATTCCACTCCCGTGTCGGAGTTGGCTGTCTTGATATATTCAACGACTTCCTCAACATCCTCCTCAGATACAAAGGCTCCCTGTACTCGTATGGGTTTGGATGCACCTACGGGCAGATACAGCATATCACCGCGACCGATAAGGCTCTCAGCCCCTGCACGGTCGATGATGGTTCTGGAGTCCACCTGAGACGCAACGGTAAATGCTATTCGAGACGGGATATTTGCCTTGATAAGTCCTGTAATTACGTCAACGGACGGACGCTGTGTACCGATGATAATGTGCATACCTGCGGCTCTCGCCTTCTGCATAAGTCGGCATACGGATTCCTCAACATCATCGGGAGCCGTCATCATGAGATCGGCAAGCTCGTCGATAATAATTACTATGTACGGCAGATACTCATAGGACGGATCGTTTGCCGTAACCTTATTATACATATTGACGTCACGTACACCAACGGATTCGATAAGTCCGAATCGTCTCTCCATTTCGGATACTGCCCACGACAGAGAACCTGCCGCCTTCTTGGGATCACTGACAACGGGAACGAGAAGATGGGGAATACCGTTATAGATATTCAGCTCAACCTTCTTGGGGTCAATGAGTATAAGTTTTACGTCATCCGGGTTTGCATTATAAAGCAGGCTGACAATAAGGCTGTTGATACATACGGATTTACCCATACCCGTTGCACCTGCGATAAGCAAGTGAGGCATTTTCCCGATATCAAGATATACATTCTCTCCGCCAACGTCTTTTCCGAGAGCGCAGATCAGCTTTGACTGTGAGTTTGCAAATCTCTCATCTTCAATAAGAGTGCGAAGATGTACGGTCGTGCGTTTCTTGTTTGGAACCTCAATACCTACTGCCGGCTTGCCGGGGATTGGCGCTTCTATTCTGACTCCCGTCGTCGCAAGATTCAGTGCGATATCGTCCACAAGATTGAGTATGGAACGAACTCTGATTCCTGCTTCGGGAAGAAGCTCGTATCGGGTAATTGTGGGACCTCTGGATACGTTCTCTATCTTTGTCTTAACGTTAAAGCTTTTCAGGGTTTCAACAAGCTTTACTGCATTTGCGTGAAGCTCTTCTTTGATATTCTCGTCTCTTGATTCGGTGTCCTCAGCAAGTATGGATACGGACGGGAACAGATACTCCTTCTTCTTCGGCGCAGGAACGGTTTCATCCGTCACGCCTTCGCCAAGACCGACTCTGGTAATTGTAAGCTCGTCCTCCGTCTCTTCGCCGTTTGAGGACTTGACCCCCTCAGCATCTCCGCTGAGATACGCATCCGCAAGCTTATCAAGAAGCTCCGCATCCTCGGGATTTACGAAGATCTTCTTCAGGTCAACTCCGCTTCCCTCAGCAGGCTTTTCACTCTGTTCCACAGGGGGCACCTTTTCGACAGTCTCGCCTGTCTTCTCGGGTACATCTTCTGAAACGGACTTTTTGTCCTGCTTTGCATCTTCTGCATTGACAGACACATCGTCACGCGCGGTGTCGGTATCTGAAGCTGCTTTCCCTGTCGTGTTTTCAGACTCCGATACGACAGCCTCATCTGCTGCCATTCTCGCCTTCGTGCGACGCATTGCCTCCTCAAATATACGCTCATCGATCTCATCGGGCGTTTCTGAAGGCTTCTTTTCTTCAGGCTCGTTATCAAAGTCGTCGTCAATGGGAACGTCGGGTGAAAACTTCGGTTTCTTCTTTTGAACCTTATTAATTTTATATTTTTGAGGCTCGGGATATGACATCTCAGGTGCTTCGGTATTAATTTTTATCTGGGGATCATCATCCCTTGACTTCGTTTTTCTGAGATATCTCTCGCGTTCCTCGTTAATTCTGCGTTTTTCCTCAAGACGCGCAATACGTCTTTCCGTTTTCTCTTCGTTTGATACCTTGATCTTATATCTGATAAGTATCCAAAGACTCTTGGGAGTCACGCCGAAGACGTACAGAATGAGAACGAACATTATTGCAAAGATAAGAACGAGAGAACCCGCTTTACCGAAGGCACACAGCATCAGATGTCCGAGCAGGCCTCCGATGGCTCCGCCGCCTTTGCCTGCGTTTGCATCCTTCCAGTGAGTCGCTACGTTAAAGGTCTCGGCACCACCCGTGAATATATGGAAAAGCATGGATACGAATATAAACACTACACCAAGCGTTATGTTACGGGACAGAATGACACCGTCTTCGAAATCTCTGGAATACTTCACAGCCGTAAACAGGATGAGCACGGGCAGAACGTATGCAACTCCGCCGTTGAGACCGAGAAGAACGTTATGTATGGCTCCGCCGACAACACCTGCACTATCCCCTGCGTAGATGCAAACACCGACAAATATTGCGAGCACAGCTATAATATACGGTGTAAGCTGAGATGCAAAGGAAGGTGTGTCATCATGACGTGGTTCAGGCGTTCTTTTACGGGTGGGAGCATTTTTTGCGGCACCTGTTTTTTTGGTACTTCTTTCATTAGACGATGCCTTTGTCTGAGGCTTTTTTGCCTGTGTTGCTTTCTTGGTATCTGCGGTGGATTTGGCAGTACCGCTTTTTTTCTTTTCAGCCATTATATCTCCTATCGTGATCCGACAAGGCGTCGGTATATCTTCTGCGTGACCTATGTAATCTTTCGGCAATATCGGGACATACTACTGAGTAGTCCGAAGCAAGTCTGTATTCAGTCTGAGCTGCACAAACAAAATTTAATTATTCAGCAAAAACAGCTTTCACATTTACAGTGATCTGCTTTGGGAAACTCTGATTCATTATACATTTTAACAGATTTCGGACATTTTTTCAAGTACGTTTTAACAAGTAAGCAAGATTATATAATATGGAGACGGTATGTCACAAGATTTTAGCAACTCAAAAGCAAGTTTTATTCTGCTATTTACAACATTGTCTCTCCTTGGAGGTATTATCAACGGACTTCTGGGAACAGGGGGCGGAATAATACTCGTATATCTGTACGGTATGTGTGCAAAGCGTGGTTTCATAGCTTCGGACGACAGATTCGCCTTCGCGATGATGACAATTCTGCCTGTTTCGGTAATTTCCCTGTTCACGTATTCTTCGGAATATCTTAAGGACATAACGTATCTTACAAAGCTGATCCCCGCCTCAGCGGCGGGCGGTATCCTCGGGGCATATCTCAGCACAAGAATTAAACCCTTCATTTTGGAAAAGGTTTTTGCCGCCCTTGTGATATACTCCGGTATAAGAATGATCTTTTGAGATATAGTTCCTTTACCGTGGTGCAGCAGGATGCTTCAATACGGCCATCAACCTATGAAAGGAGATTCAGGATGACTCTGATAGATATGATATCAGCTTTCGTTGCGGCTGCCCTTGCAGGAACGGGAGTCGGAGGAGGCGGACTTTTAGTCATTTATCTGACGGCAATAAAGCATATACCCCAAGCTGATGCACAAGCAATAAATCTTGTGTTTTTCATATCCGCCTCCATCCCCGCCATAATATTCCACGCAAGGTACCGGCATCCTGAGTCCAAGCTGATCCTCAGAGGTATTCTGCTCGGATGTATCGGTACTATTGCAGGGGGAGTTATAAGGAAAAGTATTTCCCCGGACAGTCTTCGTTTGCTTTTTGGTATTATGCTTACAGCAGCAGGAGTCAAGTCACTTTTCAAGAAAAAGAGCATGGTAAACACCCGAAATCATCCCGAAAACGGTCCCGATGCCTCGTAAAAAAGCGCTAAAAGCCCATCAAAAAATTTACCCCTTGCATTTTCTTGTGAGTTATGTTATAATAAAACAGTTATTGCCTTTATAAGGTATATCCTACACTTGCAAAACACAAGCGAAATTCCTCAATGTAATTGCCGAAAAAAGTATTTTTTCACGGTAAATCACTAATTTCCGACAATGAGTTTTTATTCATTTTCGGAGGAAAGGAATCGCCTAAGGGCGAGAAGGTGTAATCTTGTATCGACGATCAGATAATCCCGAGAGAAGTGCCACTCCTCCTCAAAGAAGGACGGAAGAAAGACGCAATACCGCATCAGGCGGCACAGACTCGGACGCAAATCAAAGGAGAGCTGAAATACGGAACAGCAATACAGCCAATCGTTCAAATGCACCGCAGAGATCACACGGCACAGAACGCAGACAACCCACCAAGGAAGGCAATAATATGCGTCCGCGTACTCCCGAGCGCCGTGACATGAACACTACGGGCCGTATCCCCACTCACAACGGCACCACCATTGGCACAGTTAATAATACATCTGCTCCCGGAAGAGAAAAAAGGCCCATCGCTCAAAACAGCGTGCGTACAGGCTCGGCTCCCTATATCCACGGGCAAAATGAAGCCCGCAGACCTCAAAGAAGAAAACGCAAGGCTCCTTTATACATACGTATTTTAAGAGGGCTTTACGTCCACAGACGTGCAGTTCTGCTGTCTCTCGGCATCTTTGTTTTTGCTATCATCACCATACCCATTGCAGTATATGCCACCGCCGCTTCAACAGCAGACGAACCGGATTTCGAAATGGCGGAAACTCTCCCCGATTCATCACAGATAATTTCTTCAAATCTGTCCGGCAGTGCATTCGATTCAGACTTCACTGACATGGGTGTGGACAAAACCGAGGAAGACACCGCAGATCCTGAAAACAGCGATACTGCAGCAGACGAAGAATCGTCTGACAGCTCAGCCACGGATGACAGCAGTGTTCCCGAAGAGGAAGAAACTGACTTCTCAGAAGCATCTACCGACGAAAATACTCCTGAAAACGTAGAACCTGAGGTTACCGAGGAACCCATTCCTCAGTTCACAGTCACCATTGCTTTCTATGACCGTGAACCTATCACCTGCCTTACGGGTCCCGCTACTTTAGGCGACATCCTGTATACTGCAGGCTACACCCTCAGAGACTCCGACAGACCCACCGTTTCCCTTGACGAAATGATCGAGGGCGACAGCTGGATCATGATAGACTCCGTGACATATGAAAGCGTAACCGAAAGCGAAGCTATTCCCTTCGATGTTGATACCTACGAGGTTCAAACTGTACCGAGGGGAACAACACAGACGGTTTCCGCAGGAGTTTACGGCTCTAAAGAAAAGGTATACACAGTGCAGTACGTCAACGGTGTTGAGGTTGAAAGAAACTTCGAATACGAATACATATCTTCATATCCCGTAAATCAGATCGATCATTACGGTACCGGCGGTACGCTCTACGCTTCCGACGGAAGTGCATATTCATATTCCTATTACGTAAACGTGCGTGCTACGTATTATAGCATTCAAGGTTATACAGCATCAGGTCTGCCCACAAGCAACAGCGTAATGGCAGTTGACCCTTCTGTATTCCCTCTCGGAACCTACGTATACGTCATGAACGATTATTACGACATGGGCGTTAAGGTAGCCGCAGATACAGGCGGTGCTGTCGTGGGAAATACCATCGACATCTGGATGGATGAAAACCATCCCTACTACTATCAGTTCGCCGCACAGGGCGTTTGCAACATGGTAGCTTACGTGCTTGACTGACTTAAAAACCTCCGAAGCTTCAGTTTCGGAGGTTTTCCTTTTACCCGTTACACTCTTTTATCATCTCTTCCATCTTTTCTATTAATGTCGGAATATACTCAATGCATTTTGGATATTCCGTAAATGTCACGTTCATGCCTGCCTCGGAGTCGATGAGGCTGATGACAGCTTCCCTGCCAATGTATTCCTCAAGCTTTCGGCAAACTGCGATATCATTGATCGCATCCTTGAAAACAAGTGCTCTCAGCGACGGTACCACGCCATCACGAACCGGATATACGGAAAATGCGTCCCCCGACGGGAATGCCTTGTCTGCAGAGGTCGTATAGTACGGGTCTATCTTCTTTACGGATAATTGGCTGTAGTAGAAATTATATCCCCACTGTAAAAATCCCTTTATGCCGAATTTATACATTTGCAGACCAATGATGCGTGTACGGTAGGACGGCATCGCAAGGAATCGGTTGCTTACGCTGTGTGCCTCTCCGCAGAAATAGTATGCCCACTGATTCTCGGTTCGGTTTTCGATGAATTTATGAATATGCGAAAGTGCCGTAACGGGAGTTGACACAAGCCCTCTTTCGTAAAACTCGTAATCGGACAGCGCATCCATCGTGGGACATCCGTCGATATATTCCGTGATAATATCGTAGGCGTACTTATATTCCTCCATGGAATCGGCACTTGGTTCATCTGAAACGTGGAAATAACATCTGTCCTTTATTCCCTCCTCCTTCAGCAATTCAATAAGAGATGGCAGGAACTGAGACAAAAATTCCCTGTATTCGCCTGATTTTAAGTCCGTATCCCAGCCGAACTTATAGTATTCCCTGCCGTTTTCCGTGACCATGATATTTGCGGGATATCTTATTCCCCATTGTGAGAACAAATGCGACATTTCATAGTACTTCATGCCGTTCTTTTTACAAATGCCTATATAACGTCTGAGAAGCGTATAGTCAAAGCTGTACTTTCCGTCCACAGCTTCTATCTTCACTAGCTGAGTACACGGGCGGTACGTACCTACCTTTGTATCAAGAGGGGGTGTCACGATAGGGGTAAGTATCATGTTGATGCCGAGGTGAACTGCAAGTGCCATATATTTGTCGATAAGAGTCCAGTGTGCTTCGCTGTATACGGGTACGTGATGGACGTCGGCAATACAGTCAACGTGGAACCACTGAGTATAGATCAGCTCCTGCGGCGGACGGACTTTATCCGTCACCTCGACAGTGAAAGTACAGGAAAGGTCAGCTTCTCTGTCTCCCTCTTCAGAAACGAAGCGCAGGCTGATGGGATATTTTCCTGCCTCCATATCCTCGGGCAGGTTGACGCTCACCCAAACACACACGGACTCGCAGGAAATACGTACAGTGTAGTTTTCATCCTCCATGGGAGACAGCATATCCGGCATGATACCGGGGGTTTTGATTATATAGTTATCATCCGCCCAATCGTAGGTTGGGAAATCAACTATGTTGTTTTTCACAACGTACAGGTCAACGTATTCTTTGATCGGTGAATCGAAAGCAACTGCAAGATCAGCCTTCATATCCGCACGGATACATATCTGATACGAAAAGCTCTCGCCTTTCATCATTACTTTTCGGCTGATCTCAGGACAATCAGCTTCTTCCCACGGACGAATCTTTTCAAGGGCAGAAATTTGCTTTATTGAGGATATCATGGTAAAAGACCCTTTCTTTAAGTTTTCTTATTGATTTAATTATATCAAAAGAATGACTTTAAGTAAATAATAAGACTTGAATTTGTTTTAATTATATGGTATATTAAAAACAGAGCATAATGAACCTGTGAGCTTGCAGATTTTCTTGATATGAAAAATATCGTACAGGAGTAAAAAGAATCATTATATTTATAGGTGTGATGTCTCACATACTTTTAAGGTAGTTGAGTGACCAAATGCTTATGCGTCTGCGACAGGCAAAGCACGGAGATCAACACAGCTTTGCAGACAGCTTTTCCGTGTACAGCCGTGTACCATTTACAATGGTTTTAACTTTTTTGGTTGCTTGATTATACGGGTACGGCTTCTTGGCACGTACCCGATTCTTTTAGGTGATGAACTTGAGTTTATTATATGAATTAAAAAACGAGCATTTTTGGAATAGCTTTCTTGAGTACAAATTGTCGGGTCAAAACTTGTCCCCGTACGATGAAAAGGATCTGAAAAAATTCATTTCCGAAGCTGAATATTTACCTGTTGTCGAAACAATTACCCTTGGACTGCAATTTCCTCTGCCTCATTTAAAAGAATTAAACAAGAAAAACTCGGATAAAAAGAGAACGGTATTCGTATTTGACCGTGAAGAAAACTATGTTCTGAAAGCGATAGCATTTTTACTGCATCGGTATGACGGTCTGTTCAGCAGCAATCTTTACTCCTTCAGAAAAAACATCGGAGTAAAGATTGCAATATCTGAGCTGGTTTTGAAAAGCCGCACCAAACAGATGTACAGCTACAAGGTAGATATTCACGATTATTTTAACTCGGTAGATACGGACACGGTACTGGCTTTGCTCAGGCCCGTGCTTGAAAGCGATGAGCTGCTGTATAATTTCATCTCATCGATAATCAGTGAGCCGAAGGTTCAGGTCGCAACCGGAACCGAATGCCGTAAAAAAGGCATCATGGCAGGCGTCCCAATTTCAGGCTTTTTGGCAAATCTGTACTTGAAAGAGCTTGATGAGTGGTTTGCTGAACGAGGCATCATATACGCTCGTTACTCAGATGATATCATCGTTTTCGCCGATACTCCCGAAGCTATTTCTGAGCACGAAAAGAAGATCAAATGCTTCCTTGCGGAACGCAATTTAGAGATAAATCCGAAAAAGGTATTTCGGAGCGTCCCCGGGGAGGCGTGGGAATACTTAGGCTTTCGCATCGACTCTGACGGAATCGATCTTTCGCCGGTATCTGTTGGGAAAATGAAAGACAAGATACGCCGAAAGGCAAGAAAGCTCCTGCGGTGGAAGAAGAGGACCGGAGCTTCTGATGAAAGGGCAATATCAGCATTTATAAGGCATTTCAACAGAAAATTCTATGACAACCCAAGGCATCACGAGGTAACCTGGTGCAGATGGTACTTCCCTACGATTACTACTGCTGAAAGTCTGCATATACTCGATGAATACATGGTGTCATGTATCAGATATATTGCTACGGGCAAACACACTAAGGCGAATTATAATCTGAGATACGTCAGCATAAAGGAGCTTGGCTATAAAAGTCTGGTGAATGCATACTACCGCTATAAAAAAACCGGGTTGATTTAAGATAGCCGTACTTATTATCCTGCCATGATATATACTGCTGTCAGACGTAATTATTTACTAAAAACAAATTTAAAACGAGTGCAACACTACGCTGCACTCGTTTTGCTATGTAATTGTGATCAAACTCAGAACAGAATAATAATGAACTGAGACACGAGGACTACCGCGATAAGAGCGATAGGATATGTT
>CAYYRY010000005.1:0-29474 GCA_964474245.1 uncultured Ruminococcus sp.
GACGTGCTTGAGGCATTTATCATGGAAGAGGTTGCCCGCTGAGTGCGGTGTTAAAGGACAGCTTGATTACTGAATTCCAAGAATAGTAGGGCTGAGCCACGGTATATCCGAGGCTCAGCCCTTCATTATTTCAGCTTTTCCTCGGTTTAATTAACAACATGAGGCTTTTAAACCAATATTCTTCATGACCCAAAATACATATTGATGGTTGAGGCATGTTATTATCAAATATTTTTAAAAACCTTAAAAGTCAAAATTTTTAATTTATTATATTCCCCTTTAAATAAAAGGGAAATATTTATTATCATATACCCCTTTGGGGGTATAGACAACATTGAATATTCTTGATATAATTAGTCGAAGAACAGCGAAGGACGATGACTGTTTATTTAATTGAACGGTTTGGGAGGGGAATGTTTGAAAACAAGATATCTGCCACAGGCTGACAGACAGACGTTACGTATTCTCAGACATACTGATGATATTAACGAAACAGCTAAATTATTAGATGGAGTTCTCAGACGCAGTTTCACATTGCAGTCTTTATATGAATGAGGTAATAAGTATCGAAATACTTGACGGGAACATGAAGCCTGATTTATGTTCAGGAGAATGGCCTCTCACTCTGTATACCTGCACACTTAGCGGGATGACCCGTGTTACGGTTCGTTGTGACAGAGTACGGTAAATACAGCTACGGCGGAATCTTGCTTCCGCCGTCTTTTTATAATATGATAAATCATAAGCATTTTCCCGATTGAAACTTTCAGAGATGTGTGATATAATATTATCGTTAAAATAACACTCTGAAAGGAGACTCGTTTTGCATTTCAGTGAAAAATGGATATGGCTTCCACGTGACAGGTATCCGGAAAGACAGTTGACCCGAATATCCAATTTCAGGGGTAACAAGCCGTGGTACCGATATACCGTGGCAGATTTTAAAAAAGAGTACATTTTCGAAAAGACCGTATCATCTGTTACTATCCGCGTCAGCGCAGATGCCGGATTTATCCTTCATATGAACGGCGAGGTGTTGGCAACAGGCCCTGCGGGAGTAGGGGGAGATGCGCTCAGAGACATTACCATAAGACCGAATTTTTACGCAACAGTGATAACTCTGTCTCCCATGACGGATACCCTAAATTTTTTTGCAAGGGTAAAGATACCGCCCACCGACCTGTGCGATCTCTCCAAGGGGCACGGAGGATTCATGCTTACCGGTCACGTTACGTTTACAGACGGAACCCGTGCTGTCATCATGAGTGACACATCGTGGCTTGTCAGATATAACGGTTCATTCGTGTCTCACGGACTTTACGACGGAAGGATTCTTCCCGATGAATACGTTAATGCCGAAGAAGTTGTGAATATCTGGCTTACGGAAACATCTCCCATCCCTCCGAGGACGGAAACTGTTGTTACTCCGTCGTGCAATGTTGTCAGCTTACCTCCCCACAGTGAAAAATGTGTGGTAATGGAGCTTGATAAGATATATGCAGGATACCCTGTGGTAAAAGTAAGATGTGACGGTGAGCTCCACGTGCGCACGGAATGCCGTGAGCTTGATGAAGAGCCGTATACGGAAGAGATGATATTCTGTACCGACGACGAGTACAGAAGCTTCAAGCTTCACAGCGCCGGTAACTTTACTGTGACGGTTCAGAATGAGTCAGACGCAGACTGTGAAGTTGAGCTGAACTTTATTTCGACGTATTATCCCGTGGAAACGGAAGCTGTTACCGTCACCGATGACGATGAGCTGAATCTCGTCCTTGACGTTTGTCGCCACACGCTTAAGATGTGCCGCCAGACCATTCACCTGGACAGCCCAAAGCACTGTGAACCGCTTATGTGTACGGGAGACTATTACGTTGAGACTCTTATGACTCTGTTCTCCTTCGGAGACATGAGGCTCGCTGAATTTGATATAATCCGTACAGCGGAGCTTTTCAGACAAAATGACGGAAGGATATTCCACACCACGTACAGCCTCATATGGGTGAGATGGCTGTATGAGGTATATATGATCACGGGAAACCGAAGCCTTCTTGAAAAGTGCGAGGATGCACTGATGCTCCTGCTTGCCCGATTTGAAACGTATCTCGGAGAAAACGGCATTATTGAGTACCCGCCTGACTATATGTTTGTGGATTGGGTCTACGTGGACGGCTACTCACTTCACCATCCTCCAAAGGCACTGGGACAATCTTGTCTCAATATGTATTACTATACTGCCCTTGACCACGCCGAAAAGGTATACCGTGTGATCGCTGAGAATGCCATGGCTGACGATTGCCTCAAAAAGCGCGATGCTTTAAGGGAGGCTATCAATGCGTTGCTGTATGATTCCTATACGGGAATGTATTTCGAAGGACTCAATACAAAAACTCCCGAGCATCTTCTTGACAGCTACAGTATGCCTCAGAACACTGACAAACGCTATTATCTGAAGCAGTCCAATATTCTTGCTGCATCCTTCGGTGTATGTGACGATGAGACGGGCAGAAGCATTTTAGATAAGATCATGTCAGATGAATGCCCCGGTGAATATCAGCCGTATTTTGCACATTATTTGCTTGAGGCGATATACCGCCTCGGTATGAGAGAAGAATATACCATGCTTGCCGTTGACCGTTGGAGAGCACCTGTAAGAGACTGCTCAAAGGGTCTTGCGGAAGGCTTTGTTCCTCCCGAACCGACGTACAAGTTCGACCACAGCCATGCATGGGGAGGCTCTCCTCTCTATTCTCTTCCCAAGGCTATCCTTGGCTTTGAGATACTTGAGGCGGGTATGAAGACAGTTGCCATGTCTCCGTCTCTCTTGTCCCTGAAGCACGCTACGGTACAGCTTCCCACACCGTACGGTATGATAACGGTTAAGCTTGCGGAAGATTCAGCCCCTCAGATAACAGCCCCCGAGGAAATTACGATAATAATAAAATAAACAATTTGAATGCTGGTTACGGCAGAATGGAGAACGTTATGAAAAATATAAGAGCAATTATTATGCTCATTCTGTGTGCAGTAGTACTCAGCCTTTCACTTGCGTCATGCGGAGGCGGCGATGAGGTTGCAGTTGACGGAGAGATATATGCTGACATCATTATTAAGAACTACGGTACCGTTACAGTAAAGCTCGACAGTGATGCGGCACCCATTACGGTAGCCAACTTCGTGAAGCTTGCAGAAGACGGCTTTTACAAGGGACTTAAGTTCCACCGCATCATGGAGGGCTTTATGATGCAGGGCGGTAACGGTGAGCCCGCAGGCAAGAGTGCATCCTCCATAAAGGGAGAGTTTTCCGAAAACGGTGTTGAAAACCCGCTTTCTCACACAAGAGGTGCCATTTCCATGGCACGTACGGATGTTATGGACAGCGCATCGTCGCAGTTCTTTATCGTTCACGAGGACAGTATCTTCCTTGACGGCAAGTATGCCGCTTTCGGCTACGTTACCGAAGGTATGGATATCGTTGACAAGATCTGTGTGTCATCAAGACCTGTTGACAATAACGGAACTATCCTCGAAGCAAACCAGCCGATCATCGAGGATATTGTGATAAGAAAATAATACTGTTATGCATTTTGGGGTGTCACATGATGGAGTGACACCTCAATTCATTATCGGCGGCACCTGAGTCGAATGGTTTGAATTAACGCTAAAATATGTTAATGAATCTGATTTCGTGAATTCCTGAAATATTGTTCAGACTTAAATATGTTAAGATTGACACTGAAGGATTTGTATGATATACTTATTGTGTACAAAAATGGAAACGGAGAAAAAACATGAAGCATTATTTTAAAAGGATCATTTCATTACTGATAATGTTTGTAATGATCCTCCCCCTGTTACCTATGCCTAAGGTATCTGCGGCGATCACAGTGGCAACCTATGAAGAAAAAGTTGCGTCCTTCTTGGCAAACAGCAAATATAAAAACGGTTTGTCGTGGAATAACGGTAAAACTCCCAATATTTCAGGCTGGAAGAGCTGGGGATGCTGCGCATACTGTGCTGACTTTGCAGCATACGTATACGGTTCAACAAAGTATGCATGGACTACGAAGGATTTTTATAAGTACACCGATATTAACGACATAAAAAAAGGTGACATCGTTCATATCACGGGGCACTGGCTCGTCGTTCTCGAAAGGAACGGCAACTCGCTTAAAACCGCAGAGGGTAACTTTGACGATAAGGTACGCGTAACCTCGAATGGCTGGTCCATAAAGGACGGCAAGCTTTACAATATTGCCGCAAAAAAGAAGAGTAACTTTGAATACGGCTATCACTATAAATTCGCTGATGCAACTTATTCCTTCAGCTTCAATGCGTCCGGAGGAGAGGGCAGTATTGCAGCCAAAAAGATGAGTTTCGGTGACTCATTCTCCTTGCCCACAAGCGGATTTACAAAAGCAGGATACTCATTTGCAGGCTGGAATGCTTACAGAAGTGACGGTAAATGGTACGTGGGCAACGGTAACGGCTGGCTTGACGAGACCACGATGAAGTCTAAGGGCCTGACACCGAGACTTTATGCTCCCGATGACACCACTTATAAGTTCAATTCAAGCTGGACTACGGGACTTAACGCCGGGGCTACGTATACCTTCCATGCTGTATGGAAGACCACAGACCATACGATATATTGCTATGACAACTACAGCGAGGTGAACTATCTCCACGATGCCGCATTCACCGAGGATGTGGATCCTTTCTGGTGGAGCTCACGTGACACGTCTGTGCTTACGGTAAGTGCGGACTCCACGGTAAAGCGTACACCGAAATATAACACTCTCCGCGTTGACTGTCTTGTCCCCGGGGTTTCGGGTAAAGACCTTGCCGTAAGAACGTATACTCGCGGCAGTGCCGAATACGACGCAAACGTCGGCGAGACCAAGGAAATGCTCCTCAGCTTCTGGGCTAAGTCTGATACGGATGGAATGAGTATGTTCATCCGTTAGGGATATGAGCCTACAAATGCTTATAAGAAGGTCACGCTGACTAAGGAGTGGCAGTTCTACACGGTAAGAATGGACAAGGAAGCGAGCTTCGGAAACTGTATGCACCCGTATTTTGATATGACGGGTACGGTATGGTTCTCTGAGATGCAGCTTGAGGACGGCACAGAGGCAACCAAGTTTAAGAATGATAATCAGGGATACCAGAGTGTGCTTGTTAAGGCGGGCGGACCCTATGATACTCTGCCGACTTTGTTCCGTGACGGATATAGCTTTGACGGCTGGTATACCGCGGCTTCGGGAGGAGAGAGGGTAGATTCTTCAACTGAGGCACCGAGTGCAAACAATATGCTTTACGCTCACTGGACTTACGTGAATCCGTTTAATGACGTGCCTGAAAAGAAATGGTACTATAACGGTGCAATGTATGCAGCAGAAATGGGATATATGGCGGGAACCAATGCCGAGCGCACCACGTTTTCTCCCGATATGAAGCTCACCCGTGAGCAGTTCGTCCAGGTCCTCTTCAATATGGAAGGACTTTCTGCCGCCGACTATGAGGGTCCCACGGGATTTAATGACGTACCCGAGGGTAAGTGGTATTCTGCCGCTGTTAAGTGGGCAAAGGAGTCCGGTGTATCAAACGGTGACGGAAAGGGCAATTTTCTTCTCGGTTCCGACGTAACGAGAGAACAGCTTGCGCAGTTCCTCATGAATTACTCAAAGCTCAAGGGTATGAATACTGAGCTCGACGTTGACATAAATGAATTCAGAGACAGCAGATATTACGATATATACGTGACTGAAGAGAATAACACTTCGGGTATTGTCGGAAGTATTACTGAGCAGCTCTCGCTTATTGCGGCACATAACAAATTCAAGCAAGAGATCGATCCTGTTGATTTCTATCTTGACGGATATGCAGATGCTCCCACCATCAGCCGATGGGCAAAAAAAGCTGTCGCATGGGCGATCTCCGAGGGGATCTTTACAAGCACCGGAACTGACGTGAAGACGGTTTCTCCCGCAAGAGTTGCTATGCGAAGCGAGATCGCGAAGATCACAATGACATTTGATGAATATATTACGAGATAAATCAGCCATAATATAAATCAGAGACAAAAAGCCTCCCCTGTAAAGGTACCTTTACAGGGGAGGTGCTTTTTGTATACGGATCAGATATTGAATTTAGCTTTACCTGCGGGAACGTCGATGATGGCGGGATCCCAAAGGTACTTGGTGTTGATGATGAGCTTGAAGGGCTTTTCAGCCTCGGTTTCGATGACTGTCTGACCTCTGAAGGGGTGATACTCGGTGCATACCACGGAGATATTGTTACCGTTGAATATCATGTTTTCAAGACCGCACTTCTCGCGGGCGTTGAGGTTGAAGGTCACGGTGTTCTCGGGTGCATTGAACTCGAGACCGATGATGTCCTCAATGAGAAGGGTGATGGGAGCAAGACCTCCCCAACCGACAAATGCATCGCGTACAAATCCGCCTTCCTCTGTGGTGGAGGGACGGTGATCCTCGGGGGCGTAGCACTCCCAGATGCCTCCGAAGGCGGGATTGCTGTCAACGGCACACATGGCGTCAAGAAGTCTGACGGTAGCCTCTCTTGCGAGCTCGCGGTATCCGGTCTGATCAAGTCCCTTCATAGCCGCGTAGTTTGTGGGCGGCCATACTCCGCCGAGCCAATATCCGCCGGTGGGGTCATAGTTGGGGTCGTCCTTTGACAGGGAAGCGAAGGGAACCTTTGTGTAGAACTCGTCGGGATTGAACATATGGTTCTTTACAGCCTCGCGTCTGCCGTGCTTTGCCGCACCGCAGAGGAGAGTCCAGAATGCAGCCGCAGTTTTGGAGTTGATGAACTTCACCTTCTGAGAGTGTTCGCCTCTCTGGAAGAAGTCGAAGTACCAGCCTGCCTTCTCGCTCCAATGGCGATCGTTGATAAGTGCGCAGATACGGGTATTTTCAGACTCATAGAAGGCGCTCTTCTCCTCGTTGCCCATATGTGCAAAGATCTTGGCAAGATATTTCGCACTCAATGCCTGCTGGCAGGCAAGGTCGATATGGCAAACGTCGCTTCCGTCAAGATGCTGAGCAAAGTAGCCGCCTCTGGGGGAGTTATCCATTCCCGAGGAGCCTGCATCCTCGAACCAATAAAGGTCACAGGTGGGACGGCGGCGCTTGTTCTCGATGAAGGAGTAGATGCCCTCAAGTGCGGGGAGTACCTTCTCGAAGCGAGAGTCGTCACCGGAAATGAGGAAGTGCTCCCACTCGGACCAAGCCATGAGAGGGGGATTGATGCGCTCACCGTAGGTAGCCTCCTCGGTTTCAATGGTGTACGCCATGGACATGAAGCCGTCGGACTCGCGGCGGAGGCGGTACAGATTGTCAAGGTTATTGAAGGCTGTGATGGTGCCGTTTGAGTAGTTGGTGATAAAGGTCATAATGCAGGAGTCCCACTGCCATGTGATGCCAACACCGGGCATACAGGTGAGTAAGTTCTTCCAACCGGGCTTATCAATGTATTCAACGTTGATAAAGGCTGTCTCCCAAGCCTTATAGTACAAGTCGATCCAGTCCTCATGTCCGTTTAGCACGGGACGGGGGAGCTTTTCTTTTTGATAGATGAATCTTTCTTCCATGATTATCTCCTGATGTGATAAGAATTATGATCAGCTACGCATCAGCGTACGAGCTTTCCTCTGAATATGCGGCAATCCTTGCCGGGTACGGGAACGGATATAAATCCGTCGTGAAAGTGGAACTCTTCACCGTTCAGTATATCCGTGAGATGGAGTCTGCAGCCGGATTCTTCCGTAAGACCGATATCCTGTGCGATAAAGCCCATATTGCTTTCTCCCTCATTAACGTTGATGAACAGGAATGCGTAATCTCCGTCGGAGAGAAGCTTACAGAACACCAGCCTGTCATCTACCCCGATGGGGAACGGAGGACGGCCTTCTTCGTCCTGATTGATGGCGATGAGGTCACGGTTACAAAGGAGGTCGCGGTACTTATCCGCAACGTTTCTGACGTCACAGCCGAGGATCAGCGGAGTCTGGAACATACACCATACACAGAACTGAATGCGGTACGTAGCGTCATTGCCGTATGCGCCTGCTGATGCGTTGCCGGAGCCTTCCATACCTACCGTCATCATATCCATGTCGTTGAAGCATCCGGGTGCGCTTGATCCGAGCTTGAGGATCTGTGACTGGAATATTCCCTTGAAGGAATCAAAATTATCGAAAATATCACCTGTGGAACGGTATGTGTGAGCACCTGCGGCTCTTATCCATGACCATACGTCATCCCAACCCCAGTTACAGGCGGCAAATACGATGTCGCGTCCCGAATGGCGCAGACCGAGACTCATTCTGCGGTAGAGCGTTTCACCGTCCTGCTTTTCGGGCTTGAGACAGTAGTCATACTTAAGGTAGTCAACGCCCATTTCAGCGAAGGTTTTTGCATCGAGGAACTCATAATCATAGCTGCCCATTTTTGTTCCGCAGGTACGAAGTCCCGCACAGGAGTATATGCCGAACTTAAGTCCCTTGCCGTGAATATAATCAATTGTTGGTTGGATAGTATCGGGGAACTTACCGGGACGGGAGAGCATTTTGTTTGTCTCGGGATCTCTGTATTCCATGCTCCAATGGTCATCGACTATGAGATATTCATATCCTGCATCCTTAAAGCCACGGTCTACGAGAGCATCTGCTATTTCGCGGAGAACTTTGTCGCTGAAAACCTCTCCGAAGGTGTTCCACGTATTAAATCCCATTATCGGTTTCTTAACTAACATTACCCTCTGCCTCCTTCATTCAACGTCATTTTGTAGAGCGCCGCATTGCGTGAGTCAAGCTTGACCTTGATGCAGGCGTCGTACTCACTTACCTCTCCCTCGAATACGGGGGAGATTTCATACTTGAGTCCGCAGTTGCGTGTGAGTCCGAAATCGTACGTATACATGGAGAGGACCTTTGATTCATCAGCGGCGTTTACAAATGCAACAGCATACTGCCTGTTATCCATAAACTTTGCATACACACCGTCAGCGAGACGACGTGCAGGTCTGTATTCTGCATCGGTGGCGATGGATATAACGTCACTTGAAGTAAGATGCTTTATTTTTCCGGGATTGAGGTTTAAGGGGTCGCAATCCACGATTATGGGAGATGACATAATTGCCGAAAGTGCGAGCTGTGTACGAAGGGATTTATCTGACGAGCCGGTGCGTACCGCAACGTCTCCGAGAGAGTTTAGACAAAATTCCGCGCTGTAGCCTGCGATGCTTTCATCGGGAAGCGAAACCCCTGCGGCGTCTTCGAACTTTCTGCAGCAGTAGGATGAAGCACCCGTGCTTCTGATCCACTTGTGCATTCCTTCAAAGTCTGAGTAGACTGCAAGAGCCATATCTCTGCCCGTGAGGCGCACAGCCATTCCCATTCTTCTGATGAGCGTCGGAATCTCTGCGCCCTTGGGAAGTTCTGATACGTTATAAGCTACGTAATCCACGCCCCATGAGGCGAGGGTTGCTGCGTCATGATACTCGTTTTCGTGGCATCCGGGAGCGCCATTTACCGTAACTGCACCGGCGGATGTGAGAACACCGAAGCCGATACCTCTTTCGTGGAGATAATCTGCGATGTCGCCTGCGCCCTTGGGAAATTTTTCTTTGTCACAAAGAAGCTCGCCGGTTTCGCTGTCACGTCTCTTAGCGAAGATTCCGTCTCCTACAATGAGATATCCGTATCCCGCTTCTGTAAGACCGAGGGTGACCATGGCATCAGCCGCCGCTTTTACGGTCTGCTCTGTTATGCGGTCTTCATAGGTACGTGCGAGGCTGAGCCCTACGAGAGTTTTTTTTGACATAACGTATACCTGTCCTTATCTTAGAAATATCTTATTCTTTTGCCATAGCACACCGTGCCGCAAAAAACAAATTAAACTACACTAATTATATAAAAAAAAGCAAAGGATTTCAAGACTTACCCCCAAAATCGTATAACTATTTATTCTCTGCGGCAATACTTCCGTTTCAAATGTAAAAAAACATATAACTATCGTTTGTTTCTATTGTAAAATCGACAAAAAACATATATAATATAAAGTGGAAGGGAATTGCATTTAATAATGGTTTCCCAAAGTCTTCTTAAAAACAGAAATGATGATTACGTGAAAATATAGTTTACTTTCAACGGTAAAGCGATCTTTCACGTATAACCAAGTACCGAAGCCCTGCAGAAGGAGTTTTACTGTTTGCGGTGTTTGTTTCGGATCGTGTTTGTTTCGTTAGATTATTTCTGTTGCCGCTTCAGCGGCAGAATGGATGATTATTATGCTGTTTAAGAAAAACAACGATATGGATGACGGTTATTTGCCTGATCCCGGACTTACTGTTTTGCCTGAGGTTCCCGTGTCATCCCTGTCCGATAAGGTTTCTATTGATCTTGGCGAGAATGGAGAGTCGGATATGGCACCTGAGTTTCCTGTGTCCGATTCCGTTGAACCTTTGATAATTACCGGGACAGCCGATGAGGCACTTGTTTCTGAAAACAAACAGAGTGTTTCTTTTGACGACAATGAGTTTAATTTCAGTATAGATCCCGACTCGATAGCCGCGGCAAATGCCTATCGTGAAGAGGCAGATCTTAGTCTTCGCGTACAAGCTGATCCTGACGGAGATGCCTTGACCCGGTCTTCAGATAATGTGTCTGAAAAAAATGATGCAGAAAAGAGTGCTGATGAAACAGATAATAACAGCACAGCGGATGCCGGGATGCTTTCTGAGAATGATTCAGATATGCCCGAGGGTGTGCCTGAAGTTGCAAACGATCCGTCAGTCGGCGAAGAAGACGGCACTGCAGATGGTATTGCTGAAGAAGTCAGCGAAGACGCCGCTGAAGAACTTGCTGAAAACGATGTTCAGGAACTTAATGATTTCGAGTTATCCATTAAAAATTTCAAGGCTGAGGATGCAGACCCTGCGCTTAAGACGGAGAAAAAAGGATTTGATATCGTAAGATTTCTTGCGATTGTAATATGTGCAGGTGTGTTTGCGGTCAGCACGTACACTCTGGTGACAAATATTGCCGACAAGATCAAAAGTGACAGAATCTACAGCGATATCATAGACAGTGTGGCTGACGGATTTAACGTGGACGGAGGGCTTCTGACAAACGGTGGCAAGATCACGCTTCTTGCTCAGGATGATAAGACAGCCTATACCCCCACAATGGATGAAATAATCAAAAACGGAGTGGGGCAGGAGACCACCCCATCCAAGTACACTGCCGAGCTTGCAAAGATGAGAGCATCCCTTGAGTCTCTGAAGAATATCAATCCCGATATTTACGGATGGATTAAGGTACCGGGGACGAATATCAATTACCCCATAGCTCAGACGGACAACAACGAGTATTACCTCGACCACGCATACACGGGAGATAACCTTGTAAACGGCTCGATTTACGCTGATTACAGATGCCATCATTCCGTAAGACGAAACTACAATACGGTGCTTTACGGACACAATATCACGTCAGGATCCATGTTCCATCACGTGGTCGAGTTTTTCAAGCCTGAGGTATTCAACAATACTCTGATCTATCTATACACCTTTGAGGGCATATTTATATATGAGCCTTTCTCCATACATGAGGCGGCATATGATTCAGGATATGTTAATATGGGATTTGATACTGGTGACGACTTTGTAAAATTTGCGTCAAATCTGGCATCTCTTTCCGACGTTAAGACGGACAGGGAGTTTACGGAGGATGACAGAATTATCACTCTTTCCACCTGTACCAACGGAATCAGCACTCAAAGATACGCCCTTCACGGAGTACTTGTTGAAGTTATTGTAGAGTGAATTTATCAGAAAGGCACGGCATTGAATATGTACCGTACACAAGATATACTCATATGTCCGCTGTGCGGTGCCCCGCTTGAGAGAGAAGGCGGAAGCCTTGTTTGCAGCGGAGGTACCAAGCGCCACACCTATGACGTCTCGAAGGAAGGTTATGTGAATCTTCTCCCTCCGGGAAAAGGAAAAAACGCCCATACGGGAGACGATGCCGATATGGTGCGTGCCAGAAGAGAGTTTTTGGCAACGGGTGCATATGCGCCTTTGTCTGATAAGATCGCAGAGCTTATAAGCCGAAATTCTCTTTCTCATAACCTCGTGGTGGTGGACTCCGGGTGCGGAGAGGGCTATCATACCTGCAGATTTACGAAGGCACTGCTTGACATGGGAAAGCCCGCTGTATGCGCTGCATTTGATGCATCTAAGCACGCCGCCGCAACAGGCGCAAAAAATGCCGTGAGAGCATCTCTTGCTCCGAAGAAAGGCATTGGCGCACCCTTTGAGGGAGATGCTCAGGTCATGTTTATGACGGGAAATATATTCTCGCTTCCCGTTGCTGCAGGCTGTGCGGATGCTGTGGTGTCCATGTTTGCTCCCATTGCATGGGAGGAAAACAGAAGACTTCTGAAGGATGGCGGAGTTTTGGTTGTTGCCGCATCCGGTGAGGATCATCTGCTTGAAATGAGACAGGTGATATACGACGAGGTAATTAAAAAAAGGCCCGATATCCCTGCGGGAGAAGGGTTTGAGGAGTGTCAAAGGACAAGCCTCAGATATATACTTGAACTTTCCGGTTCAGAGGAGATAATGAATCTCTTCGGTATGACTCCGTTCTGCTATAAAACGTCTGCAGAGGCTGTGGAAAAGCTGAGGAGTCTTGATAAATTAACTGTGACGGTCAATACTGAATTTTTCGTGTTCCGAAAGATCTTGTGACCTGACGGAAAAGAAAACATTAAAATTTGATAAAAGGTCGGGTTTACGGATTTGAAGATCAGCATATGTATTCCAATGTATAACGAAATTTCAAGTGTCGCCTTAACGGCAGAGGAGCTTGTACGCGTGATGGACGCTTACTGCGAGGCAAACGGAGACACTTATGAATTGATATTTTCCGATGACGGCTCAAGGGACGGAACGTTTGGCGCTGTACCCAAGGCTGAAAGCCTCGGTGCTGTCCACGGTACGATAATGGCTCTCCGAACGGACGTTAATTACGGCAAGGGTGCGGCGGTACGCCGTGCTGTCCTCGTTTCCACAGGAAACTTGGTAATGTATACCGATTGTGATCTTGCATACGGCAGTGCGGCTATTTGTGAAGCAGTGGACATTATGAAGAAGGAAAAGCCACTGATGCTTGCCGGTTCCAGAGCAATACATCCCGAGGGATATGAGAACTATACACCCTCAAGAAAATTTGCATCAAAAGTATATATCAGGATCTTGAACCTCATTACAGGTCTTAAGGTTACGGATTCTCAGTGCGGCTTCAAGATGTTTGACGGGGGGCTTGCCAGACGTATTTTTGCGCTTGCGGAGACAGATGGCTGGGCATTTGATCTTGAGCTTTTCCTTCTTGCCAAAAGGGACAATGCTTCTATCAGAGAGATGCCCGTAAAGATAGTAAATCACAGAGAATCAAGGATCAACCTTATAAGTGACAGCATAAAGATGCTCGGTGAAATATTCAGGATAAAAAACCGCGTTAATTCTCTTGACAGATGAGCATAATATTACCGATGCCTGATCGGCATCGGTAAATACTTGTGCGTGAGACTTATGAATAGAAGTCGTGGTTGCCAATTGTCATTACGTAGCTTCTGCTGGATGATATCCAGAAGCTTTCGGCAAGCGCTTTATTCATAAAGAACAGTATGTCACCGCTTACGATATTGCCTTCAAGACAAGCCTTAGCGGCGCGGATGCTTTCTGCATCGGGAGTGCCGTATATCTCACCGTTGGCAACGGGAGTAAACTGCGTGCCGTTCTTTCTGTCGAAGATAACGCCGTATACGGTGTTCGGGAATTCACGGCTCTTAACTCTGTTAAGAACTACTGCGCCTACCGCCAGCTTGCCGTAATAGCTTTCTCCTTCAGCTTCCGCTGAGATTATTCTTGAAAGCCAGTACAGGTCATCCTTTGAGTAGGAGGGCTGTGAGATGCCTGTCTGGGTAGTGCTCAGCTCGGCTCTGTATAGATTTTCGTTCCATACGGTATTGTATCCGAAAACAGCGGCAATGGAGCGCAGGGGAACGTAGATCCTTTCGCTTTCTACGAAGCTTTCGCCATATAGCTTTAAGTACTGACCGTTTGACGTGAAGAAGTCTTCCGTACATCCCACGGTAAGGTCGATTCCGTTGGACACGACTCTTGCTTTTTTACTTGTGCCGTCCCAGTTGACTCTGGCACCGAGGTTTTCCGAGAATTCTCTGACCTTCACATAGGTCCTGCCGTTTATGATTCGGGCATCACCTTCATATCTGTATCCGTTCAGAGTGATCTCGGGGGTAGCGTTTCGCGCGTTTGCTGCCATGGCAGAGTGTGCTCCGCTTCCGGCTATGCACATTAAAGTTGCCAACGCAGCGGCGGCGCATCTGATTTTCTTTGCAGATTTCATTTGCTTTTGTTCCTTTCTTTGGTGTGATCTGCAATATTATTCTAACATTTTGACGGCGTTTATTCAACGCACAATATTTGGTTTACCATTTTTGGAAGTTTTTTACTCGCAAAATCCCATATATTTACGGAGAAGATCATGAAAAATGTAACTATCCTTAGGTATCTGATTATTATAATGTGTATCGTTATGATGAGCTCATGCTCATATACGCCTCACTCTCCCGATGACAGTGACACAGGAAGCTCAACGGTTCAGACGGAATACGATCCGCCTGAGAGCGAGGCGGAGACGGACGAGACCGTTCACAGATACGGAGGAAATCCCGATTACCCCGTTCTTGCGGAGGCGTATCTCGGTGCTTTGCCCCAGCGGGATTATAACGGAGCGACATTTATTATAACATCCACTGATACTACCTTCTTCGACGAAAATGAAGTTCGTTATGTGTCCGAGGCGGTGCATAAAAGAAATTCGATGGTCGAGGAAAAATTTAATATCAAGCTGCAAAGCGCAAAATCGGATACAATTACAATGATTGAAGATGCTAAAAAGTCTGCGCTTGCGGGGATGTATTATACGGATATTATGTGTATTCCCATGAGTGAAGTTGGTACGTTCAATTCCGAAGGACTTTTGATGAATCTCAGATCGCTTCCCCATCTTGATCTGTCAGCACCGTATTTTAATTCTACCTCAGCGTCTGCGTTGTCTGCGGGATATAAGGTGCTCGGCATTGCGGGTGAAGCTGTTCCCGTAACTGATCTGCCGTGTATTATCTATAACAAGAAGCTTGCATCCTCCGTCGGTGCCGGCGATCTTTACACCATTGCGGAAAGCGGTGAGTTCACATGGGATAAACTTCTGCAGTTGACCTCGCTCTGTAAAGCTGACAGTGGTGCTGTGGGTGCCACCATATCAGGCGGCGAAACCTATGACTATATGTTTGCATCCCTTGGTGAACATTTTATATCATCCGCTGAGATGAGTGTGCCCGAGGTTGCCATCCTCAGAAACTCCATGGATTGGACTGCAACGTATGCAAGACCCATGCTTCAGATGGCATCAAATGCAGGCATAACTAAAGAAGATGCTGTCAAGGCATTCAGTGAGGGTAAGGCGCTGTTTACCGTTGGTACCGTCGGTGATCTTGACAGCTACCGCAATACAGACGTGCTTGTGGGGGTTCTGCCCATGCCTAAGCTTAATAAGGAAGAGAGTTACCGTTCTGCGGTAGGAAGTGATGCTTTGATAATGACAGTACCGGACGGCGCTACGAACAGTGAGATGACATCTCTCGTCCTTTCTGCAATAAATGCGGCATCCTTTGGCTATATAACCGAGACCAGCGCAAGCTATCTTCATGCTACGACACTTCCGGATAATCGTTCAGCCGATATGCTTGAGATCATATCCCGCGGTGCGGTATATGATTTTTCCACAGCCTTTGAAACTGTGGTTCCTTCCATTGCGGATCTGAAGAATGTTGTCCGCGGCATCATTGAAAACGGAGACTTCTCTTTGTTTGATAATACCGTATATAACGTAAACAGGGATCTTGCCGCAAGCTTCCCCCTCGTTAACTGACACAAATCAACCCATAAGCATTTGAGTTATATAGCATGAAAGCACAGACAGGCTTATATAAAGTATTCCTGTTTCATTGGCTGTTTGTGCAGATGCAGCCTGAATTGGTGGTTTTTATGACACATTTTCTTCTTGTAATAATATATCTGGCGTTTATCAGCCTCGGACTTCCCGATTCGCTTCTCGGTTCTGCGTGGCCGTCAATGCAGGAGACTTTGGCAGTTCCTCTGTCATATGCAGGTTACGTATCAATGGTGATATCTCTCGGTACCATCGTATCAAGTCTTATGAGCGACCGTATGACAAGACTTTTCGGAACGGGACGGGTGACTGCTGTAAGTGTTGCCATGACGGCTGTCGGCTTGTTTGGATTTTCCGTCAGCAGCTCTTATTATATGCTCCTTCTATGGGCAATTCCGTACGGACTCGGTGCAGGCAGTATAGACGCGGCACTCAATAATTACGTGGCACTCCATTACGCAAGCCGTCATATGAGCTTGCTTCACTGTATGTGGGGTGTCGGTACCATAGTGGGACCGTACGTTATGGGATTTGCTTTGACTCACGGTATGCCGTGGAATAGCGGATACCGTGCCATTTCGATGATACAGATCGTTCTTGCGGTATTTCTTGTGGTTTCACTTCCTGTGTGGAAGAAAAACGAGAAGTGCGGTGAGAGTGACTCGAACTCGGATGATGCTCCTGCCGGAAAAGCAAAGTCGGTTTTTGACGTAGTGAAGCTGCCCGGTGTGAAAGTGGTGCTCGTTACGTTCTTTTGCTACTGTGCGCTTGAGATCGTTGCTATCGTCTGGTCGGGAAGCTATCTTGCATTCCACGGCGGATATTCCGCAGAAAAGGCGGCGTATCTTTCAAGTATGTTCTTTATCGGAATTACTGTCGGAAGGGCGGTATGCGGATTTATGACGTACCGTTTTTCGGATACTGCAATGATACGTATCGGGGAAGGCGTGATATTTTCAGGCATCGTACTGCTTCTGCTTCCGCTTCGGGGAGCTTTTACCCTTGCGGGACTTGTATGCATTGGAGTCGGCTGTGCGCCCATTTATCCTTCCATAATCCACTCAACACCCGAGTATTTCGGACGGGATAATTCACAGGCTCTCATCGGGCTTCAAATGGCAAGCGCGTATACGGGAACCTGTCTGATGCCGTCCGCTTTCGGTATCATAGCGGAGAAGATATCCCCTGCCGCATTTCCTGTCATTATCGGAGTGATCCTTGTTATCATGGCGATACTTCATGAGGTACTGGTGAAGAAGGTTTCAAGTAAGTCGGCTGAAGCATAAATACATAGAGGTGACAGATAAGTCCCCCTCAGCATATTATCGGATCTTGTCCGATGGTATACCGAGGGGGACGTTTGCTTTATCGTGTATAGGAGCTGTGAGAGGTCAGTATCGTTTTGGAAACACAAAAAGCTTCCCCCATAACGGACTATATCCGACTACGGGGGAAGGAAAAGGAGATATTCTGCTTTGTATTATATATCGAAGTACAGCTTAACTGTTATCAGTTGTACTTGGGCAGGTAGTCGCCGTGAGCCTCAATGAGGTCGTCAACCATCTTCTTGATGGTGTCGATATCGAGCTCGCTTCCGGTGTGGGGATCAAGCATAGCAGCCTGATAGATGTGCTCCTTCTTGAGGGTATGAGCCGCTTCAATGGTGAGGAGCTGAACATTGATATTGGTCATGTTCATAGCCGCACACTGTACGGGGAGAGCACCGACGTAAGTAGGTGTAATGCCGTTGCCGTTTACAAGGCAGGGAACTTCTACGCAAGCTTCAGCAGGAAGGTTGGTGATGAGGTGATTCTTGTTGAGCACGTTACCGCCGATCTGGTAGGGGGTATTGGTGACCATGGATTCCATGATCCAGGAAGCGTACTCGTGAGAACGGTTGTGCTCGCGTACACCGTTCTTGAGGATCTCTTCATATTCATGCTTCCAGCCGTTGATCTGCTCGATGCAGCGGCGGGGATACTCATCAAGGGGAATGTTGTACTTCTTGATAAGCTCGGGGTACTTACTCTTGATGTAGAACATATTGTACTCAGCGTTATGCTCAGAGGACTCTGTGCAGTAGTAGCCGAAGTGCTTGATATACTCAAGGCGAACCTTGTTACCGAAATCGGGATCGTCGATCTTTGCCTGAATTCTCGACTTGATCTCGGGGTAAAGGTCAACTCCGTTCTTGTCCTCGATCTTGAGGAGCCATGCCATGTGGTTGATACCTGCGATGAAGTCGCGTCTGCCCTCGAGCTTGTCTTCCATGCCGAGCTGACGGAGAAGGTCGCCTGAGCAGGTCTGTACGCTGTGGCAAAGACCGACGGTGTTAACACCCGTGTATCTCTGCATATAGCCTGCAAGGATAGCCATGGGGTTGGTGTAGTTGAGGAACCATGCGTCGGGGCAAACCTCTTCCATGTCGCGTGCGAAATCCTTGAGAACGTTGATGGTACGGAGACCTCTCATGATACCGCCGATGCCGAGGGTGTCGCCGATGGTCTGACGGAGACCGTACTTTTTGGGAACCTCGAAGTCGATGATGGTGCAGGGGGCGTAAAGACCTACCTGAATGGCATCAACTACGAAGTCGGCGCCGCGGAGAGCGTCCTTGCGGTTTTCTACGCCGAGGTAGCACTCGATCTTACCGTATCCGCCCTTTGTCTGACGGATCGCTTCAAGAATAGTGCGGCTCTCCTCAAGTCTCTGACCGTCAATGTCGTAGAGAGCGAAGGTACTGTCGCGGAGTGCTTCGGAGCACATACAGTCTCCGATTACGTTGCGGGCGAATACGGTACTGCCGGCGCCCATGAATGTGATTTTCATATTTTTTCTCCTTTGGGGATAAAATTTTGCCTTGCTTTAAAAGTCGTCTTTTCCTATCAGTGATATTTCGGCAGATAGTCGCCGTGAGCTTCGATGAGCTCGTCCACCATCTTTATGATGGTGTCGATGTCAAATTCGCTTCCCGTGTGAGGGGCGAGCATAGCTACTGATAGATGTGTTCCTTCTTGAGTGTACAAGTCGCTTCGATTGTGTGAAGCGGCATTGCAGCAAATATCAGTGACAGTGCTTTTTGATCATCATAAGCGTTTTTCTTTCAACTTTGTGTACTGAATATTATTCGTTTCCAACCTGTGATGATCATACCGTAATGTCAGCGGATAAGGTCAGTCGAGGATACCGTCCTCAAGTCCCTTGGGCATGAACGCCGGTTTTTCAAATCTTGATTCTATATCGATAAAACGGTGCTCATCGCTTGCGCGAACGAGACCCATCATTACCTCAAGAGCATGATAGGGAAGCTGCTTGTCCGTTCGTGCGGGACGACCGTCGCGGATGGCGTTGCACATATCGCAAAGTCCGAGACCTCTTGCGTCAAAGTCGTATCCGTATCTTACGGGATATACCTCAGGCTCTCTGTCGCCGCCGCGGGAGATCTTGACGGGGTCGCAGAAGTTGTTTGGGTCGGGAACGATCATTGTTCCCTCCGATCCGTAGATCTCAATGCGGTTACGGAAATCTGTGGAGTAGGTATCAAAGGTGGTGAGCAGGTGAGCCACGGCGCCGTTTTCAAATTCCATGAGTGCGTTGACGTGGGTGGGTACGTCAACGGTGATGATCTGTCCGTACTTTTTCTCACTCGTAATTGTGCGCTCGGGATAGGTAATGCGGTTCATTGCGGTGACACGCTTTACGCTTCCGAGAAGATTGATGAAGGCGGTCACGTAGTAGGGACCCATGTCAAGGAGAGGGCCGCCGCCTCTTTTATAGTAGAACTCGGGATCGCGGTGCCAGCTTTCGTGGCCGCGGCACTTCATGTGTCCGCATCCGCCCACAAGCGTTCCGATCTTGCCTTCTTCAATAAGCTCTCTTGCAGTCTGAATTGCCGCGCCGAGGAAAGTGTCGGGGGTTCCGCAGAGATAAAGTCCTAGCCTATCTGCAAGCTCCACGAGCTCACGGCCTTTTTCGAGGGTTGAAGCAAGAGGCTTTTCGGTAAATACGTGCTTTCCTGCAAGGAGTGCCGCCTTGGTTACCTCGTAATGCTCGTCGGGACGGGTGATATTCAGCACCACGTCAACCTCCGGATCAGCGAAAAGCTCGTACATATCCTCGTAAAGCTTCGGAATGTTGAATTTTGCAACTGCTCGCTCTGCCCGTTCTCTTATAAGGTCACAAACACCTATGACCTCGACCTCTTTATACACCTCCGTGAGGTTTTGAAGGTATATCTTGCTGATGCTTCCGACTCCTACGAATGCAATTTTCATTTTTTTCATATCCGCGTACCTCAGTGAAAATATATATTACATGGGAATTTCCGGTGAATATGCAATACTGCATAATCGCTATAATTATATCAAAACAAGTATAGATATGCAAGGTTTTTTTTGAAAATATCACGGAGAAATTTAGAAGGTGCCGAGGGAATTTGTTGAGTTTTACTCAAAAATGAGCCTTTGAAAATGTTAAATAATTTAACAACTACTTGACAAGCAAAAAAACGAGTGATATTATACATATTGTATAGTGAGTAATTATACGCTTGTTCGTTATGCTGATAACAAATGCTTGTGCAACGTGTACAGCAGACGTTTTGTCGGGAGTGTACGTGGTTTGCCGCAGGGAGAATAAATATTAACGACAAATAATTTTTATATTAAACGGAGGATCTGTTTATGAAAAGAATCAAGCTGTGGCCGGTGGTGCTTACGGTGATGCTTATCGCTGTAATGCTCGCGTCAACGGTGAGCGCAGATGCCGCTTTGCCCTTTGACGACGTGCCCGAAAAAAGCTGGTATACCGCATACGTTGCAGACGTATATGCGGCGGGCATCATGAAGGGTAAGGATGAGACCACATTCGACCCCACAGGCGTGGTATCCCGTGCGGAGTTCGTTACCGCACTTGCACGTCTTTCGGGCGAGAGCATGGATGGCTATGAAAAGAATATCGAGGGCTTCTCCGATGCGAGGACGGATAAGTGGTACTCAAAGTACATGGGCTGGGGCGTGTCCGTAGGACTTGTCAAGGGACAGGGCGACGGCAAGCTTGCACCGAATGCTCCCGTGACACGTGCCGAAATGGCGACGCTCATGGCAAGATTCCTTGAGTATCTTGACGTGACTCTACCCCGAGACCCCCAGGCTGTGGTGCGCTTCACTGACGTGCCGAACGGGAAGTACTATACCGAAGCCGCACAGGCTCTCAGAGCCTGCGGACTCCTCAACGGAGACGGTACGGGAAAGCTTAACCCCTCTGACACGTCCCAGAGACATTCCATGGCGGCGCTTGTCTCCCGTTATCTCGATAAGAAGGAGACGTACGATCTCTATCACGACGAATTTGCGGTAATCAATATCACCACGGAGACGGGTGGTGACGTTGAATCCAAGGAAGACTACATCCGTGCGGAATTTACTCTTACGGATCCCGACGGACGTAATATCAATGAAGGCTCCATGCGTATCCGCGGCAGAGGAAACTCTACGTGGAATATGGAGAAGAAGTCCTACAGACTGAAGTTTGACGAGGATATTTGTCTCATGAGTCCCGAGGACGGATGGGGCACGGAGAACAAGGACTGGACTCTTCTTGCAAACCATTGCGACAAGTCCCTCATCAGAAACCATATGACACAGGCGATGGGACGCGAGCTTGACGGCATCGACTGGTGCCCCTACACCGAGCTCGTTGAGGTATACCTGAACGGTGAGTATCGCGGAGTCTATATGCTCTGCGAGCAGATAGAGGTAGGAGACGGACGCGTTGAGATCGAAGATGGAGAAAAGGACGATATTGGATTCCTTCTTGAGCTTGACAACTATGCAGAGGGCGAATATCTCATCGATTACGTTACCATTCTCGGTCAGAAGTATTCCATCAAGAGCGACATCAAGGACAAGGATCAGGCCATCGCCCTGAAACTTTATATGGAGACACTCATGAGCGTAGCCAAGGAGGGCGACAGAACTAAGGTCGAGAAGTATTTCGATATGGACTCCACCGTTGATATGTACCTTCTCCACGAGCTTATGAGAAACGTTGATACGGGCTACTCCAGCTTCTTTATGTACATTCCCGAGCCTCACGGCAAGATACACTTTACCGCACCCTGGGACTTTGACCTCTCCACGGGCAACACCACCGCATCCCCCGAACCCACGGGCATTCACGTTGCTCACTGTATGGATGAGGACGGCGGATACCTGAAGACTGTTAACACATGGTTTGCAGCTCTCATGCAGCATCAGTGGTTCAGAGAGCTCGTCCGCGACCGTTATAACGAAAAGAGAGAGGCTCTCATGGAGATCGTTGACGGATGCTGTGACTTTGCATATACCAATATGGACTCCCTTGACCGTAATTTTGACAAGTGGAAGGTAATGGCTAAGAGGATCAATCAGGAGCCCGATAATGTTCTGAGGCTCGGCTCATGTACTAAGCAGGTAGAGTTCCTCAATGCCTGGATCCACGAAAGAGACGCATGGCTTACAGAATACTATAACTCCGACAAGTTTATAAAGAATTATGACCTCACGCCCGATGCTGAAAAGGAGTACGGCAGAACTGACGTTACCGTTGGTGATGTATGGACCATTCCCGATTGGTTTGAGGGATACACGGATGCACAGATCGTCGTCGACACCATGACAAGCTACGGTATCGTTATGCTCAAGCTTGGAAGAGCATCCACCATGTCTCCCGAAAGCATTGCAAGACGCGTTATCGTTGACAATATGGGATACGAGCTCGGAAGATTTGTCATCGACTTCAACATGGACGACTATAACTACCTGTACTCAATGTATCAGGGAGTTGGCTTCGGAGACGCGGCACACGGCATGATGCGCTTCGTCGTACGCGACCTCAAGACCGGCGAGCAGTCTGAGCCTACGCAGTACACGTTCCACGTAACAAAGGAGGACCTTACGGTTCTCTGGTAACAGATCGACTATAGGAAAGAGCTGCTTGAGCACAAGCTATTGTTGTGTAGCTTGTGCTCAAGCATAATATACGATAATATGAAAGATGGGTTTACAATGAAGCTGAGATATATGAGATATATTATTACGGCATTGCTTCTTGCGGTGCTTTTCACTTCCGCGGTGAACGCAGCAGAAGAACTTCCGTTCACGGACGTGCCCGAAAAAAGCTGGTACACATCGTACGTTTACGACGTGTACGCGGAGGGAATCATGAAGGGAAAGAGTGAGGTTGAGTTTGACCCTGAGGGAACGGTATCCCGTGCGGAATTTGTGACCGCAATGGCACGCCTTTCCGGAGAGACACTTGACGGTTATGAAGAAAACATCAAAGCCTTCCCCGATGCCGCGGCGGATAAGTGGTACGCGAAATACATGGGCTGGGGTGTGGCTGTAGGACTCGTGAAGGGACAGGGCGACGGAAAGCTTGCGCCCGACGCTCCCGTAACGAGAGCCGAGATGGTAACTCTCATGGCAAGACTTATGGATTACATGGACACCGTGATCCCCGGTGACATCCACGCCGAGAGGAGCTTCAGCGACGTAGAGAAGGACAGATACTATTCCGACGCTCTTGATACCATGCGCCGCACCATGCTCATAAACGGTGACGGCACGGGAAAATTCAACCCCACGGATACGGCACAGCGCCACTCAATGGCGGCTATAATTTCACGATTTCTCGAGGCAAAGGCGGATGCTGAGACAAGAGACAGAGGCCTTGCTGTAATAACCATAGTCACGGAGACGGGGCGGGACGTAGAGTCCAAGGAAGACTACATACGCGCAGAATTCACGCTGAAGGACGGCGAGAGTCGTGATATAAGCGACGGCTCCATCCGCATCCGCGGAAGAGGAAACGCAACGTGGAAGATGGAGAAGAAGTCCTACAAGATGAAGTTCGACGAGAAGGTGTGCCTTATGAAGGACGGCGACACTAAGGCAAAGGAATGGACGCTTCTTGCCAATCACTGCGACAAGTCCCTCATCAGAAATCACGTGGCTCAGTCCTTGGGACGAACTCTTGACGGCATCGAGTGGGCACCTTATACCGAGCTTGTTGAGGTGTATCTGAACGGTGAGTACCACGGTATTTATATGCTTTGTGAGCAGGTAGAGGTTGGAAAAAACAGAGTGGATATCAACGACGGAGAGGCAGACGATATCGGCTTCCTCATCGAGCTTGACGGCTATGCAGAGGGCGAATACAACAAGGATTTCTTTACTGTAAGCGGAGTTAAATATACCGTTAAGAGTGAATTCAAGGACGAAAATCAGGTAATAGCAATGAAGCTCCACCTTGAGTCGATACTGAACATAGTGAAGGAAGGCGACAAGGATAAGGTGCTTGCGAGTCTGGATATGGATTCCGTGCTCGATATGTACCTTGTTCAGGAGCTTATGCGAAATCTTGACGCAGGCTGGTCCAGTTTTTTCATGTATTTCTACGAGCCGCACGGTAAGCTGTATTTCGGCCCCCCGTGGGATTTCGATCTGTCAACGGGAAATACGTATAACAGCAGCGACAAAACGGGACTTTTCGTTGGCCACAAGACCTATAACAACGGTGATTACATGGGTACCACCAACGAGTGGTTTGCGGCTCTTCTCAGCCATGGATGGTTCCGAGAGATGGTCAGAGACCGTTTCAACGAGAAAAAGGATGAGATACTTGAGACGGTAAACGAGTGCTGTAAGTACGCGTATATGAATATGGAATACCTCGACCGCAACTTTGAGGCGTGGGACGTTATGAACGAGCTCATCAATCAGGAGCCGATTCCCGTATTGAGACTTAAGGACTGTACGGCAAACGTAGAGTATCTTGGACAGTGGTTCTACGACAGATATACGTGGATCGACGGATACTACAATTCTGACAAGTTTATAGGGGAATACGACGTACCCGATATGGAATACGGCAGAACCGACATTATCGACGCTGAAATGTGGACCGTTCCTGATTGGTTCGAGGGAGACAAACTCGTTCAGATCTACATGGATATCCTTTTCTCAAGCGTAGAGACGAAGGATGGAAGAATATTTGCCCGCATGGGTCTGACTGCAACGCTCACGCCCGATAACGTAGCCAAGGTGCTCCTTGAGGATCAGCTCGGAGCAGAGGCGGGAAGATACACCATTGTGTTTGACGAGAAGGAATTTGCAGATATGAAGGCGCAGTTCTCCGGTCTCGGAATAGGTCAGGGTATTATTGCCGAGATGCACTATACAATTAAGGATAAAGTAACCGGAGAAGAATCTCTTCCCGCATTTACTCCATTTGTATTTATTAAAGAGTACAGCGATTGGCAGAGTTAATACTCCACCGGTAAAAACAGATACCGCTGTTACAAAAGACGGCGGTATCTTTATGTAAAAGTATCCATCTTTAATGCATTGAAGTCAAATATTGACCGTAATTATTGAAATTCGGACAAAATATGGCGAGACATCCGTTTGCTTGTATGATATAATAATAGTATATTAAATTTCCTGTAAGGAGAATTATAATGAGAACGAAAAAGATCTTGTCCGTGCTTCTTTGCGCCGCAATGCTTCTGTCCGTTGCAATGACGGGCTTAGTATCCGCCGCAGAAGAGCTTCCGTTTACGGACGTACCCGACAAGTGGTACAAAAAGGCGGTAGCAAATGTTTACGAAGAAGGTATCATGACCGGTAAGACCGACACTACCTTCGACCCCGAGGCAAACATCACGAGAGCAGAGGTCGTAACTGCCTTCGCGCGTGTTGCCTGCACCAACATCTCGGGCAAGGGTGACGAGCTTACCTTTACCGACACTAAGACGGGTAAGTGGTACTCCGATTCCGTCGGCTGGGCGGCGGAGTGCGGCATCGTCAAGGGACGCGGAGACGGTCGATTCTCCCCCTCTGACAACATCACCCGTGCCGAGCTTGCCTCCATCATCGTTAACTTCGTTAACTACATGGAGTTAAAGCTTCCCGACAACTCAAAGATCGACTCCTTTGCTGATGCAGGTACCTTCGCTAAGTGGATGAAGGCTCCCATCGAGGAGGTCCGCCGCAACGGACTCATGCAGGGCAGTGACGGTAAGTTCAACCCCACGGGTACTGCGACGAGAGCTGAGATCGCTCAGGTAATTAAGAATCTTCTGCCCGCTGTAGGCAGAAAGGAGATCGTTCTTGACGGTAGGTCCGATTACGTTATCGTCATTGACGAATCTGACGAGGGTGCTGCTGCGGCTGCAGAGAGACTTCAGTATCAGATCAAAACTGTAACCGGTGCAAAGCTTGACGTCGTTGACGACGGAGCTGCAGCCAAAGACAAGGAGATCGTCATCGGTAAGACCTCCCGCGGCGACAAGATCGACACGGCGGATATCACAGGAAACGGCTACGAGATCGCAGTCTCGGGCGGACGCGTGTTCATCGGCTCTGCGGATGCCGACGGACTTTACCGCGGCGCGGTCAACCTTGCTAACGCCTGCACGTCCGGCGATGATGTGAGATTTACCGAAAAAAGTGCTGAGAGAGTCCCCTTCGAATATCCCGTTGGCAAGCTCACAATTAACGGAAACGATATTTCAAAGTATCAGATCCTTTATCCTGCAGGTGCGTCTGAGCAGACAATGATCGGTGTGAATGATCTTGTCGAGTACATCGAAAAGGCTTGCGGCGTTAAGGTACCAGCGAAGGAAGGTACCAAGGGTGATTTTGCTATTATCATTGAAGAAAAGACCGTTAAGGCTGACGGCGCAGGCGACGACTGTGACACCTTCAAGGTGAAGAACGAAGGCAACAGCATCCGTCTCACCGGTGATGCGGCAAGAGGTGCTATGTACGCCTGCTACGATCTCCTTGAGAAGATCGGATGCCGCTTCCTCACACCTACCTACGAGTACGTGATCGAATCTGACGAGGTCGATCTTGCGGGCTTCGACTACGTCGAGTTCTCCCCCTTCCGCAACAGAAGAATATACGCACATACCTTTAACGCTTCAAAGGATATGAAGAATAAGCTCCGCGACGTTGAGGGCCTTCCTTATACGGGCAACAACTGCCACACCTTCGACGGACTTGACGGAGACGCAAGCAGTCACGAAAGCCAGCCCTGTCTCACAGACGAGACAGTATATCAGAGAATGCTCGAGGGAATCCGTGCTCTCCTTGCGAAGAATCCCGACGCGCGTCTCATTTCCGTGTCCCAGAACGACAACATGAATTACTGTGATTGCGATAACTGTATGGCTTCCTACAAGAAGTACAGCCACGACCCCGATGATCCCACTGCGGGAGGCACCGCCGGTAACATGATCGAGTTCGTAAACAGGATCGTATCCGACATTGAGAAGGATTACCCCAACGTTTACGTACACACCTTTGCATATCAGTATACTCAGCACGCTCCCAAGGGAATCGTTCCCGACGAAAAGGTAGTCGTTCAGCTTTGTTCCATCGAGTGCTGCTTTACACATCCTCTGAGCGGATCAGAGTCTGTCTGCAATGCGGCAAACGCTCCCTTCTCCAAGGATATCAATGATTGGGCAAATCTTGCCACAACTCTCTTTATCTGGGACTACAACAACAACTTCGCATACCGTGCTACTCCGTTCCCGAACCTCTCCTACGAGATCCTTGCGGGTAATATGCGTCTCTTTGCAGACAGCAAGGTTGACGGACTGTTCCTGCAGGGTAACGCCAGTATGGGCAACAACGGTGAGTTTGACTTCCTCAGATGGTATCTGCTTGCTAAGCTTGCGTGGGATCCCTACATGAGCGAGGAGGAATACTACACTCATATGGAGGAGTTCATGCGCGGCTTCTACGGAGACGGCTGGAAGAAGGTATACGACAGTATTATGATCGTCCAGGAGAAGTACGAAAACAGACATATGGGTATTTACGACAGTCCGAAATCCAACTGGATGCCGACTATACTGAAGCCCGTCATCGATGAGCTCATCGGTAATATGGAATCTGCAAAGCTTGCTGCACAGAGCAAGGATCAGTTTGAGGCAGTCGATTGCTCGCAGATCCAGTTCGATTACGTATACCTCGACCTAAACTTCGACACTTGGTACAAGAGCTCGGATACTGCGCTGAATCAGAAGGCGCAGGACTATTCCTTTGCACTTCAGAACAAATTCAAGAAGTATAAGGTTAGATTGAGTGACGCATACGGCACTCCCGATTTCACGGAGTTTACCGAGTCTCCCACCATCTGGAAGGACCTGATGGAATAACAGATGGCAAGCTGACGGTATATGGTATGTTCCCAGGTACTGTTCAGCAAACTGACAATACAGTAAAACGGCGGATGTCATCATACGACATCTGCCGTTTGCGATTTCAGAACGGAAATCACATTTGATTTCCGACGTGTGATATACTTTCTTCAGAAACAAAAAAAGACAGCAAAAATTCTGTCGGTAAAGGGGAAAGATATGTTAGACACAACAAGTTATTTCAAAAAGTATTTAGGCTATGAAATGGGAACGATCAGCAGCTCCAATACTCAGATGCATGATATATTCTACGAGTCATTCAGAAGTCTTGATGAGAGACTTCTTGCGATTCACGCTGAGGATAACTATCCCGGAGCAATTGACGAGCTTGGACAGATCGCACTTTTCAGAGACAATGACGTAAATAAGGCAATAGGATATTTTGAAAAATCATCCGCAATGGGCAACGCAGAGTCGTCGGTTATTCTTTCGCAGATATATCGGATGGAGCAGTACGGCGTACAGGATATGGAGAAGTATATGAAGTACGTGCGTCTTTCGGCAGAACAGGGAAGCGCACTCGGTATGTTCAATCTGTCGTGCGTATATCATAAGGGCAAGGGAGAATATAACGGAGCCGGCCCGGATATCAATAAAGAGGAAGCGGTGAAGTGGGCAGTTTTGGGAGCACAACGTGCCATGCAGATGCTGAAGACGGTGTTCAGGGAGGTACGCTGTGCCAAGTCCTTCTCGGAATTTGCAAGTCAGCAGTATGATCTTGCCATCAGATGTACTTGCTCAGCCGCAGAAACCTTGATAGACGGCGACGGTGTGTCAAAAGATATTGATCTGGCGCGACGCCTTCTCAATGTGGCAAAGGATTTCTTTGATATGCTTACGGGACAGAAGATAGACTCCATTGAAAAGCTTCTCGATGAGATCGGCTGAGAAAAACATCACAAATCAGGGAAAGACATAGTTGCAGTAGCAGCGGGAGGCTATAATACGGTAGGTCTTAAATCCGACGGAACGATGGTTGCAGTGGGCAATAACGAAGATGGGCAATGTTATGTACTGGATTTGCCAAAGGTCCGGGTCAGATAAATTGCGTAAATAACAAAAACCTTGGGAAATCCCAAGGCTTTTGTTATTTATCGGGTGTGCTCGGCACGCGTTACAACTTGGCGGTGAAAGTCCGCTACAGACTTGGCA
>CAYYRY010000006.1:0-27049 GCA_964474245.1 uncultured Ruminococcus sp.
TTGGAGCGAGTGATGGGAATCGAACCCGATATAAAAGTCCAAAAATGTCTTTTGATACAAGGCGTTTTACAAATTTGTGACAGATTTCGTGACAGATTTTTCAAAATAGCTTTGTAAAATGTCTTCCACGTCGGTTTTCTTTTGCGACATGATGTGTCCGTATACCTCGTCAATCATACGCTCGGTTTCGTGTCCGACGTAATCTGCTATATAATTTTTGGGGATATTGAGTGACAGCATTACCGACACAAGGTAATGACGCAGATCGTGAAACCTGTAATGGTTTATTCCGCAGGCTTCGAGCGCCGATTTGAAACGCTGATATATTTGGTGACCTTTCAGATTGACGACGTATTTGCCGTTTCGAGGAGCTTTTTCCAAAACTGCTCGTACAAATGGGTATATTCGTATAGTGCGTGTGCCGGCGAGTGTTTTTGTGCCCTTTGAAACTGCTTCATTGTTTTCGTTGAGTACAAGAGCCTCATTTATTGAGATCGTGCCCTTATCAAAGTTGATATCTTCCCATTTTAGTCCGAGAATTTCAGACCGGCGCATACCGCAGCAGGCTCCTAAATATATTGGTAATTCTGCGTCTGTGCCTTTTACATAGTCAAACAGCTTTTGCATTTCATCTTCGGTCGGGATGGCGATAGAGCCCTTCTTCCTTTGCGGCATTGTTGTGTGAAGCTGTAGTTCCGGACGGAACTGCTTTAAAGCGGAAGATATCAATCCGTGTACATTACGGCAATATTTCGGGGATTTATCTGCGGCAAAGATATTGATTTCTTTTTGTATGAGTTCGGGAGTAAGTTCCGGAAGCGACACGCGCATTAATTCGGGAACGGCGTTGTTGCGAAGTGCCTTATAACCGCGTATGGTTGATGGAGAAAGCACGTTTGTTTTTATCTCTATATAACGGTCGATAGCTTCACCAAGAGTGATACGAGTGACCGGCTCGGCGGTGTCTGCTTTACATTCGGCTTCATACTGTGCGGCACGGAGCTGCACGTCTTTTTTATCTTTACCGGTGATCGATTTATATTTACCGTTGCCGATGTGCACTCTTGCTCGGTAATTACCCGATGGCAGGCGGTCTACTTTTACCATGTGTGCGGCTCCTTTCTGTATGGATGGATTTTCTCCGGTGTAGTAGCCGGGGAGTTTTTATTTTGTTGCGAAGTATACCCCGACTCCTGATATAGTGATGATTGATGTTACCACGATTCCTGCTATGATTCCGGGGTTGGCAGACGGTTCGTTGGTGGCGTCATTTGCAGATGCTGTGGCAGCACTGCTTTTGCGATTGGTTTTATCATCGAAATCGTATGGACAGTCTATTTCACTGTCACCGTCCATGTCGTAGTGTGAGTGAGCTGAGTAACCATGATGATAGTGATATTCACCTGTTGAACGGTTATAATGTCCGCCATTGGCATCTGTTCTGCCGGGATGTGCTGACAATGGTAGACAGAGTGGGACAAATATTAGAATTAGCAGGAATGATGCAGCGAGGTTTTTCATGACATGACGTCACCTCTCAAAATAATATTTCAACGCCTATTTTATTTTCCTCAATAGTGTACAGCATGGCCGAAGCTTTTATTGCCAAATAATAAAAGTTGCTAATCCGATCGCGATTAAAGACATTGTGTACGACGCTTTCGGGAGATCGTCACCGAGCGAGAAAAAGTCTTTTTCAGCAAAACTAAGAAAAGAAAATATCATTACACTTATAACAAGTGCCACGGTAAGCGATATTTTGTACACCATTTCAAATGCGTATCCATTTATAAAGAACGAACAGACTAAGGATATAATCATTGCAACAATGCAAGGTATAAAAGAGCTCATAAATAGCGCATATCCGGTTATGATCAGCTCGATTATCGCGAATACAATGAACATCAGGCAGTTGCTGAGGAGATTTTTCATAAACAGTCACCTTATCTTTCTAAGCTGTGCCACAGCACGACCGAGGATACGTATTTCGTTATTTTCGTAAAACAAATATAAAAATATTTGCTAAAATCTATTGACAAATATAAAAATATGTGCTATAATATATATGCAGGAGGACGAAAGCATGAAAAGTTATTCGTCAAGGGAAGTAATAGCGATGTTACGAGCTGACGGTTGGGAGCTTATGAGCATTGAGGGAAGCCATCACCACTTCAAGCATCCAACGAAGAAAGGCAAGGTAACCGTCAAAAATCCTCAAAAGGATATACCGCCGAAAACCTTAAAAAGCATTGCATTACAATCGGGGTTGCAGTTCAAGTAACCCCGTCCCCTGCACTATTATGGAGGTGTTATTATGAAAAAGTGTGACAAGTATGTATTTCCCGCTGTGCTGACCTATGAGGACGGCTACGATATAGCGGTGACATTTCCCGATCTGCCTGGATGTGCAACCTGCGGAGCGGATGAAGCAGAGGCTATCGCAATGGCAAAGGATGCGCTTGGCGGACATCTTTGGTGTATGGAAACGGACGGTGATGAGATCCCCACTCCGTCAAAAATAAAGGATATCGAGCTGGAACCGGGCGAAGTTGTTGTTATGGTAGATGTGTATATGCCGTCTGTCAGACTTTCACAGGAGAACCGCTCTGTCAATCGCACGGTAACGCTTCCGGCATGGATGAATGCAAAGGCTGTTGAGCTTGGTGTGAACTTCTCGCAGGCTTTGCAGGATACGCTTGTTAATCAGTATAATATAGCGAGGTAACCGATCCCCCCCGACCATAATGTCGGGGATTTTTTGAACTATTTCCGTTTTGGAAACAGTTGCCGAGATTTTCTCGGTAACCGAGTTTTTATTGCTGCAGGGAGATAATTTGTTGAGGTCAACAGAATGTAAATAATATTTTTTCACATAAAAGTACTTGACAAGCATATACTATGTATGGTACAATTAATTGTACAAATAATAGTACAAAGGAGTGGATGAAATGCTTGCAGTGAATTATTCTACCATACGCGAGAACCTGAAATCTTACTGTGACCGCGTGACGGATGACAATGAAACCGTCATTGTAACACGCAAGGACGAGAAAAACGTCGTTATAATCAGCCTTGAGGAATGGAATGCGCTTATTCGCATAGCTCGTAATGCAGAGTATATGGGAAAGATTGACCGTTCTATGGCAGACATAAAAGCCGGACGCGGTGTGACAAAGACACTTGAAGAGCTTGAGGCGATGGAAAATGTGAAAAATGTATATTGACAAAAAAATTGACGTATGCTATACTATGTATGCATATTGGTATTAAAATTGATACGATATAAATTAATTTATATCAAGTATCAAACGAGCAAATGTGCTCGGTTATTATTAATGGAGTGATAAAAATGGCAACCAAGAGTATATTGAAAAGCATTACGATTTCGAACAACCAATCTTGTAATCGTCTGCTTGGTGCTCTCGAAAAAAATGCGGCAAAACCAAGGAAAGATAAGCCTATTTCCAAAAGAGTCGCTACGATAACTGACCATGACATTATTCGGGGTATATTCAAAAAATGATGATAGACGGTTATAAGCAGATTAACATCTCCGATTTTGTCAAAGCTTTAGAATCCGAAGCGGGTGTAACTGATGCTAAATCAGTATTGCCCGCTCAGTATTGCCCGCTTTTTCGTGTCCGTTGAATCCAGACATCGAAGAATTTTACCGATTGAAAGCTTATGAATTTGACAAACAAGGTATAGCAAAAACTACATTGGTATTTGCATCTTATAAGCAGGAAACAGCATTAGTTGGATATTATACACTTGCGAACAAGATTATTGTTGTGCGAAAAAATGCCGTTAGTGCGAAGAATTGGCGACGTGTTAAACGATTTGGAATTAATCAAAAAGACAATAACACTTGTACTATTTCTGCTCCACTGATAGGGCAGCTCGGCAAGAACTACTATGAGGGGTACAATAAATTGATCGACGGTTCGGAACTTCTTCAAATGGCTATAGATCAAGTTAAACAGTCTCAACGAATCCTCGGAGGAAAAATCGTTTACTTGGAGTGCGAGGACAAGCCGAGTCTTGTTGAGTTTTACAATTCTAATAATTTCTATGAGTTTGATCGCCGAAAGAAAGATGCGGATGAAAAAAATATCGAAGGCGATGAACTGATACAAATGATGGCATATTTATAAATTACATATTCTATCATTCCCCGGTATAGTGCCGGAGATTTTTTATTTTGTTGCGAAGTATACCCCGACTCCTGATATAGTGATGATTGATGTTACCACGATTCCTGCTATGATTCCGGGGTTGGCAGACGGTTCGTTGGTGGCGTCATTTGCAGATGCTGTGGCAGCACTGCTTTTGCGATTGGTTTTATCATCGAAATCGTATGGACAGTCTATTTCACTGTCACCGTCCATGTCGTAGTGTGAGTGAGCTGAGTAACCATGATGATAGTGATATTCACCTGTTGAACGGTTATAATGTCCGCCGTTGGCATCGGTTCTGCCGGGATGTGCTGACAATGGTAGACAGAGCAGGGTGAGCGTGGTAATGAGGAGCGCCAGAATGATAGAAGTTTTCATAGTGCGGCTCCTTTCTTTGAGGGGTGTGTTTTCGTAGATGTTAAGGCCTTTGCGATGTGACTATTTATCAGTAAAACAAATCGTAATATTTGCCGTTTTTCTTTTCGATCAAATGTTGCCATTCGTCTTTCATGCATTGTAGACAATCGTTCGAAATATCTTGAAGTATACAATTTTTGTTCGCAGTGTCAAAAGCAAAACCATTATATGATAAAATATCAAAAAAATCGTTGCAAAATTCTTGTGTTGGAAAATCTTCAATGTGGATAGAATGCTCTTTCAAATATTTTTTTGATAACTCATCAACTAAAGGAGATATTTTTTGAGAAATTGTTTTATACTGCTGTGAAAGGGATGGACATTCTTGAGAACCGTTTCGGCGATCACACAGACGGTGAAAATGTTTTTCAAAACAACTCTTAAATCGTTTTTTCTTATTGCCTAAATTCCATATAGATAAATCAATATAAATTTCACATATTCTAAAGATTGTTGCGACAATATAATGATAAAGAAATTCATTACAATTATTTTTTTGGCGAAGTCCGATATTTGTTAATGTGCTATATATCGATACGCAACAATCGAACGAGGAGTGGGCCAGTTTGGGACAATACAGCATGGCAGAATTTAAGATTATTCTTGCAGCAAGGGATATGAGAAGAAGTGAAATTGAAGCAATAGATGATATGTAAGAAAATATATCAATGATATACCCAGTCATATAGTATTTTAATATTACTCCAAAAAATACGGCAAGTAATGATAAGATCATCTGTACGCGAATTAGGATAAGTCGTTTGAAGCTGCATATATCGCGTTCAACCAGGTCAATTAAAATTGAAAAAACGCAAATACCTATGCAAGGGAACATGAAAAACGAAAGCAATGTGGGTTCGTATGGCGTTGGATCCACAGAGTCACCCGAGGGTGAAATGATGCTTCCTGCCCTAAAAAGAATTAGTACTGCGAGCACACATGCAATAATCCATAGCCTATCAAAAACTTTCTTCACAAAATGTTCTCCTATCGTATCTTCCGGAGCTGCGCCACGGCTCGACCGAGGATGCGAATTTCGTCGAGCTCGTAGTCGGTATAAACAAGCGGTTCATAGGTCGGGTTTTCCGGCTGCAGTACGAGCTTGTTTCTTTCTCTGTAATAATAAACACGCTTCAGTGTGACTTCTTCGCCGATGATTACTGCGGCGATCTGACCGTTATCGACCATATCCTGCGCCTGGAGGTATATAACGTCACCGTCGTTGATACCTGCGTTTATCATGCTATCGCCTTTTGCTACGAGTGCAAAGTCGGCGTTGATATCTTCGTTGATCAGTGCAAACTCCTCGTCGAGGTTAGGGCTGTATATAGGTTCGCCGCAGGCTACACCGCCGAGTATTGGCACTTTACGCATTTTAGGGCGAAAGAGCTGGGGATGTTTTGCGAGCAAGCTGTCGATATTATCGGCGGCTTTTTTTATTTCTTCTCTGCCAAGTAAGTAGTCGACAGTTACATCGAAATAGTCGGCGATTTTAGAAAGAATTTCGTTTGACGGTTCACTTGATCCGTTTTCGTATTTTACATAAGTTGTTCTGTCTACGCCAAGATACGCAGCAATATCCTTTTGATATAAGCTCCTATCAAGGCGAAGTTGTTTAAGACGTTCCATACCGTCACCTCCTACATATATTATAAGTGAAATTAAGTCACATTTCAATAGAAGTGACAAAAAATCACTTATTTTTTATTTTTTTTGAAAAAAGTATTGACAAGTGAAGAAACATCACTTATAATATAAATACAAAGGTGAAGAAACGTCACACAAATTGGGGAGGTGAAAAAGATGATAGATATAACAAAAAAGCTCGAAGAACAGTTGGAACTGCTCTCCGAGTTATCAAAGAAAGACTTACCTGAAAAGATAAGAATAGAAATTGCCGAAGAAATCCGGCAAATTGTGGAAACCTATGTCAAAATTAACTGTTGAATTTTGTAGGTAAAGCGATAAGTGCTTTATTAACTTTTTCAATCATTTCAACAACACCATCTACAGTCAATGCGGTTTGGTATTGAGGATTGACCGATGCGATATATGTATTGACGATTGAAACAGCCAATTCTTTATCAGTGGGATAATGATCACTCATAATGTACACCTCCTTTCATCAAAGGTGTACAATCTATTATAATACCGTTTGCCTCTGCTTCGAGATACATCTTATCCGAGATCATTTTTTCTCCTTTAAATATTTTGCCTTGACATAGTCTGCGAACTGTTTAACTTCATCCCACATCTCGTCTGTAACCTCGCCGTCGCCGCCGAACAGTGCGACTTTGACGTCGCTGTAGTCGGAGGTGTCACGCCCAAGCAAATAATCTGTAGTGACTCCGAAGTAGTCGGCGATTCGTTTTATAATATCTGTGGAAGGCTGTGTACCGGTTTCATATTTGCCAATACTTGATCGCTCAACGCCGATGATTTGAGCTAATTGTTCCTGTGTTACTTTTTTCTCTTTACGGAGTTTCTTTAGTTTTTCCGAAAAGGTCATGTATATCACCTCACAATTATTATAGTGAATAAAATTCACGTTGTCAAGAATTTCTGAAAAACTTTCACAAAACCTATCGACAAAAGTGGTAATATAGGTTATAATGTGAATACGATTCAGAATTACGGAGGTGATCGAGTGAATACAAATCAAGAAACAATCTGCCCCAAATGTCATAAAGAAACACGAGAGGGTAATTTCTGTAGAAAATGCGGACAAAAGCTCCGCAAGGTTTGTGAGTGTTGGGTATTAAAAAAGCCGCATGACTGCGGCTATGATAGATGCCCGGGGCTGCTTGTACTGCGTCAAGTGTCGGATTCGAATAAATCATGACCAACCGAGGTGCCGCTTAACAGCTTCACAAGTGATATTGATTAATATGGACTTAATAAGTTCTGCTACCGTTCCTCTTGTTTTGGCAAGAATCCGTTTGGTTCTAATGACGGTGAGTTGTGTGTTGGGAGTTTCGGCTATGAGGTCAGGGAAAGAGGAAACCAAGCATTCTCGTTCTTCTCTTTCGAGAGATTCAATTTCGTAGATTAAATCTGAAGCTTGGGCGAGTTTGCGTTCTGTCCATTGGTATGGTTGACCGCATTCCGGGCAATATGCCGGTGGCGTTGGAGCGTGGTTGGCAAGTATAGTATTGTGGGGAAATCCTTTTATTGGATGATTACATCTCGAACAACATGTAATTATCAGTGCTCCGCATTCGCTGCAATATTTATCGTCGAAAGCGGTGTCGGTCAGCATTCCGTTTTGACCGTGACCGTTCAGACAGACAGCGGCGATAAAATTTTTCAATAGTATCACATCCTTTCGGTGATATTATATCACAAAAGGCTATAAAAATCAACAGTATATACACGGAGGTGATCAAGTGAATACAATTCAAGAAATGAGAGCAAAAGTCAATCTTACGCAGGAGGAGGTCGCACGAGAGCTAAATATCGATCGTTCGACCGTGGCGAAGTGGGAAACCGGCAAAGCTGATCCTCGTGCGGAAATGCTTGTGAAGTTGTCAAAGTTGTTCGGCTGTTCTATAGACGAGCTTATGACGGCGGATGGTGCGTGAGAGAGGGAGGTGTACACGTTCTTCGGCACGGTTTTGCATTACCTTATCATCTATGCCGATGAACATATGCTCATCTATATTTAACGACACGGATTTTGTTTCGGGCAACTTAACTGTGCAATCAATTATAACGCCAGCTTCTTCCGCTTCGAGATACATTTTGTCCGAGATCATTTTTTCTCCTTTAAATATTTTGCCTTGACATAGTCTGCGAACTGCTTAACTTCATCCCACATCTCGTCTGTAACTTCGCCATCGCCGCCGAACAGGGCGACTTTGACGTCGTTGTAGTCGGAGGTGTCACGTCCAAGCAAATAATCTGTAGTGACTCCGAAGTAGTCGGCGATTTTTGATAATGATTGATAGTCCGGTTGGCGTTTCCCATTTTCCCATTGATTATAAGTATTCGCAGGAATTCCAAGAATGGCAGCCAATTCTTTTTGTTGAATTCCTCTTTGAATTCTCAATTCTCGAATTCTTGTCATGCATATCACCTCTTGCATTAATTATAATTCACAAAGCGTGAAAAGTCAATAAAATTCTCGAAAAGTGAATATTTTTCAAAAAAATTTCAAAAAACTCTTGACAATTCTCAAAATGTGATGTATAATGGATTCACAGAATGAGAATCAACGGGATATGGAGTGAGAATATGGCAATCGGAATCGTAGTGATAATATTAGCGGTATTGTATGAGATAGTATTTACAATTGCATTTTATTTTGCTGTAAAAAAAGGAGGAGAGAATGCAAGAAATAATAAAAGCAGCAATCGGAATTGCCGCTTTGGTGGAGTGTTTGGCTTGGGATTTGTGGTTTGCAGTAAAATTGTTAAGGTTGGCCTTTAGATGCAAGGTAGGTGAATATTGCGGTAGCAAGTGTGATAAGAGCGATAACAAGCTTGCCGATAAAATTCCAGTTGATTTTTATTTTTTTCTTGACTGTCTTTTCTTTGGTATCAACGGTTGGAGCATTGGTACGCTCTTCGTTCTGTGGTTCGGTTAATTCAACCTTTGCGGCTTCATAGATGAAGTTGCCGATAGCTTCAATTATGTCTGTACGCTGTGCGTCGGTGATGCCGGGGCGATTAATGGAGATATTACAGGTAGGCTTTTTAGAGAGAAAATCAAAGGCAACTATGATATTGAGCTTTTTCGATTTGTCAGGTGTTCTTCCTGATATGAAGAACGAGATCGAATCGTAAACGGCTCTGTTATCGAAAGATTCATCGAACTTGGAGACATCTTTCGGCGTGGAGTCTGATGTGGGCATAATGGCGAATTGTTTGCTCTGCGCGAATGTACATTCGTATTTTTCGAGGATATCCGATAGTAGCTCTAATAAGCTTCTGAAAGCGGATTTATCGAGGCGACGGTAATCTGTATCGGGGTTGTTTATAGTTACTGATTCCGGATAAAGCACAGTTTCACATCCTTTCGTTTTCCATTATATCACATAAAGTGACAAAAATCAACAGTATATAAGGAGGAATCTGTATGAGAAAATGGCTTAAAGAGCTTCGTGAGAAACTCGGCCTGACGGTTGAAGATGCCGCAGAAAAATCGGGAATTTCTCGAACGATGTATTATTACATCGAGTCGGGAGAACGAGGTGCGAAGCTTCCCGTAGCTACCGCCAAGAAAATCGCGGCGGCGCTCGGATTCGATTGGCAGAAGTTTTATGAAGACATTACATAAGAGAGGTAAGCGAGAATATGTGGACAGCATTTATGATACTGCTTGCGCTGGTTGCGGTAAATATAATCGCCATAGTAATAGCGTCGGTTACGCTGAATACCGTGGCGGTAAAGCTGATGTGGATATCTATGATAGCTGTACAGGCAGTGAATATCGTGATACAGATAATGTATCTTAGCGAATTGCTTGGAGTTTAGGTGTGATGATGCGAGTACATGAGGTTATAATTTTCGTAGTTCTTAATATTGCTCTGTTAGTATGGGGAACTATTGGTATTAATTTTGTTCTTGGGGAAGATAGCTTTATCGGTCGGATCAGAGGGATGGCGATATATGTTGGCATTCAGTTTGCTCTGGCTGCTGTGACGATTGGGCTTGTGCTTTCTTGGGATTGGTAGATTTTATGTAAAGTTTCGGAAGCTTTAGTACATTACATAAGAGAGGGAGGTGACAAACCATGCCGAGATTATCGGTTGACAAACAAACGGCGATGCATCAATGCGTACGCAGGCACATACTCGGCTATAAGGCTGAACGGTTGGCGGACGGATGTGATATCGGTGCCATTTCTGCTGCGCTCGGGTTTACGATATCGACTCTGCGGAATCGCATCAACGATCCAAAGAAAATTACAATCGAGGAGCTCGGGCGCATAGCGAATACGCTCAATATCAGCGTATCGACATTACTCGGGGAAAGGAGTTAGACGTTATAATGGCAGACATAATGAAAGAGCGGATCGAGCGTGAGCTTGAGAAGCTCCGCAGGGACAAGCCGAACGGGCAGGTTTTGCAGGAACGGTACAACAAGGCAAAACGTGCGTATGTTAATGCGGTGCTCGATTCGGACGGCAAGGGCGACAGCTTCTATGGCAATTCGCAGTTTATCAACTATGCGGCAAAGACGGCGTGTCAGTTTTACGCTGTTGAAGCCGGAATCAATTTAAAGGAGTGACTATCATGAAAAAGAAGTTCGGGTATAACGAAAAGGTACTGTGCCTGATAGCGACGCTGATTTTTATAGCGATGCTTATTGTACCGGTATGCGCCTGGGAAGCGTGGATAAGCGTTGACGCGTTTATGGCAGAACGTGCGGCATCGGTACATATCTGTGAGCACTGCGGTTCGGAGGTGTCGGAGTGATGGAATACAGTACGACGGACATATCAGAGATGCAGGGACTCATGCGTGGTGCTGCTGATCGGGCGGCACAGGTTGAAATACTTGCCGAGATATACGGAGGTACGGCTGACGACATCTGTACTGCGCTTGGTATTCCGCTATTGCCGCTTGAGCTTACGCCGAGTATGTTACGGCACGGTTGGACAGAAGAGACGCTTGTAACGATTCGTGAGATGTTTCGACGCGGTGCGGCAAGAAAAGAGATAGCTGAAGCGGTCGGGTTGAGCGAATACTCAATCGAGGGATTTTTCAGTCGTCACCGCGGTATATTTCCGGAGAAGTACGGAAAATGCGGTACGCCGAAAAAGTATCGTTACAGGAGGCTGAAACCGGCGGACAATGAGCGGATTCGTGCTCTCTTTCGAGAGGGATGGAACATCACGGATATCGCGGCAGAGTTCGGAACAAACCGCGCGAGGGTATACAAGATACTTTTCGGCAAGGCAAAAGAAAAAGCCGCAAGCAATGCCGGAACATCGCTTACGGCAGAGATTAGTGTTTGACCGCGCTATATCTCACCAATATTATAGCATGAATTTTAAGGAAAATCAAGAGTTTAACGAAAACAAATGAAAGGAGAGTTTGAGCGATGTATGTACTTGGTCCGCAGATTGGCGATGCGGCGTATATCATATCCTATGTGGTTGATCACATAGAGCGGATACGTTACACGGCTTATCCTGACAGCACCGGAAGCATATACACGATTTATCCGAGGCAGGTTGTTGTGCCGGGATCGTATGCGCCCGAGCTCTTTAGTAAGCGCCGTCTGTCCGTTCACGAAGTCAGGCGTGCGTATTGATGAAATGATAAGGAGTAATAAAGTTATGATAAAAACGCAACACATATTCCCGATACTGCTGATATTGCTCGATCTTGGTGCGGCGGCTGTATACGGAGGTGCAGGAGATATACGCAAGGTGATATACTGGATCGCTGCGGCGGTGCTCAATATTACCGTGACGTTTTGAGGAGGGATGAGGATGAAAACGGTATTTGACATAATGCAGGAAAACGATTCTGCTCGAAAGATGGCAGATTTCATGGTAAAGCAAAAGCAACCGTATGAGTTTAAGGTTCGATATGCGGAGATCAGAGCACAAGAATTTGTACAGATGTGTGATGAACACCAGAAAAATTATCATGTGTCGGTTGGTGGACTTGACAGTATCGTTTTGCTCTTATTTCTTCGTTCAATCGGAATAGACTGTACGGCGATATCGGTGTCCCATCTCGAAGACAGAAGCATACAGCGTATTCACAAGACACTTGGAGTGGAGAGGTTACCCAGTGCAACGCGTTCTGACGGAACTGCATGGAAACAGCCGCAAATTATTCGTGAATTTGGCTTTCCGGTGATATCAAAAGAGATTGCCGCAAAAATAGAACTGCTTCAAAATGCAAGCGAGAAAAATGCCACAGTTCGCCATGCTATCATCACCGGGGAAACAGGTGAATACGGTGGTAATCGAAAAAACACGAGAATGAAGATGCCACAAAAGTGGTTAAATTTATTCGCAGGGTATGAAAATGAGCGAGAGGGTGTCGATTATCAAATCGCTCCGTTCAAGGTGTCGAGCAAGTGCTGCTATTATCTCAAAGAAAAGCCGTGTGATGATTGGGGGAAAGAACATAACAGCGTGCCATTCCTCGGGCTTATGGCTTCGGAAGGTGGCAGGCGTGAAAAATCACTGAAAATGCACGGCTGTAATTATTGGGGCAAGAGCACGGTACGTTCTGCACCGTTTGCAATATTTAATCGGCAAGACTTACTTCAGCTTGCACTTGATCTCGATGCGCCTATACCGGAGATATACGGTACGATAGAGCGTGATGCTGACGGACAGCTCTATACGACTAAAGCACAACGTACCGGATGTTCGATGTGTGGTTTCGGTATTCATCTTGAAAAACGGCCGCATCGTTTTGATATGCTTCGTGAGCGAAATCCGCGTGAATGGGATTTTTATATGAATCATCTTTGTACGGATGAAAACGGAAAAGATTACGGATGGGGACTTGTCCTCGACTACATTGGTATAGGTTGGCGTGATGTGCCGAGTTCTTCGGAGGTGATTGTGAGATGAAAGCAACCAACAGAGAAAATCTCTGCAGAGCTGTCGGGATCATCGAAGGTGCATCCTACGGCGCGGCACAGCGAGTGATTGATGCTATTGATCTTGCTGTAAACCTCATCGATTCCATCCTTGACGATGACGAGGAGAAGGAGGACGGGAAATGAGCGATAACGAGATTGTAAAGGCTTTTGAAAGTTTGTACAAAAAACTTTTGAATGTAAAGTATGATTTAAAAATTACACGAAAAGAATTTCTCGCGTTAAATTCAGTGGACACCCTCATCAACCGCCAAAAGGCAGAGATTGAGAAGCTACAAGTAGTAATATTCAAAAAAGAAGATTTAATGCAAACGTTGCTCACTGAAAAACAAGCCTATTACGATGAGCTTGTATCATCCAAGGCAGAAATTGAGAGGTTGAACGCAAAAATCAAAACTCTTTATGGAGAGCTTGAGCGCGTTGCTTTAATGACGGTTGAAACAAATAGCAAAGAAATGGTAGGTGAGCAGGAATGAGTCCTCTTGAAGAAGGAGTGTATTGGACTATCGGGATTTGGGTTATGATCGTATTATTCGTAACCCTTCCTCTTTGGATCATTCCGTACATTGTTTACTGTAATGTGAAGTATCTTCGTCCGTTCGATGACCTCGAAAACGGGTATGAGCTGTATGCGCGAATGGGTACGAATGGTACGCAATACATAGCTGTTAAGTCCGGGTATTCGCTTGTCGGTATCATCATGCCGATGAAGATTGTGAACGCAGAGTTCATTGACAACCTCGAAACGCTGCTTGAATATTCGCGCATGACTCGTTCGAATGAGAGAAGCGCCGAGAGCATACTTGAAGACGATGACGAAGCCGATTGATACAGTCCCGGAGGGGTACATCGCTTGTCTGTGGGAGCTGCCGGTGTGCGATGGTTTTTACGATGTGTCAATTCTCGGACTTGTCGATGGGCGACTTTGCCGCAGGGAAGACTGCGTTTATTACGACTCGTATTTTGGAAAGTGGGACATACCATCCGGTACGGTTACGCACTGGCGTGAATGTATACCTGATACGGCAGATATTGAGGAATTTCGAAAACGTGAGAGGGAGGCAAGGCTATGGAGCTTGCAGACGTAAAAACGGCGATGCGCGGTCGTGTACCGGTGATGTACGACGGTGTGCGGTATGAATACATACGGGCGTGCATTATGCGGCTTTCGGAAAAAGGCGAGTTTACATACAGTCTTGAGCTGCTTGATCGTTCGCTTTCTGCCGTGGTCGTTGCTCCGATCGGGGATGTCAAATTATTGATGGAGGAAACAAATGGCTAATTTTAATTTAAACAAAGTCATACTCGGTGGCAGGCTGACCGCTAAACCGGAGCTGAAGCAGACTGCATCCGGTGTTATGGTGACGAGCTTCACAGTTGCGGTGACTCGCAGATTTGGTGACAAACAGGCTGACGGTACAGTTAAGGCAGTCGCAGATTTTATAAGCGTCATAGCATGGCGAAAGAATGCCGAGCTTGTCTGTCAGTATTTCGGCAAAGGCTCGTCGATATGTATTGTCGGCTCGATTCAGACTCGCTCATGGGAAGACAAGCAGGGAAACAAGAGATATGCAACCGAGGTTATTGCGGATGAGGTATATTTTGTTGACAGCAAAGGAAACAGTGTGCCGCTTCCCGGTGACGCAGACGCGCCGCCGTCATACGGTACGTCTGAGAGTGGCAATACTCCACAGTTTGAAACGATTGCAGACGATGATGAGCTGCCGTTTTGAGATAGTTGTAAAATAAAAAAGGAGTCAAGCTGTTTTTTGACTCCTTCGGGTATATTAATGTAATTATCTTGTTCCGTATTCTCGCTTCATTGCTTCTTCAGAAACGACCCACTGTTTTCCGAATTTGCATACGTCAACGCCATTGACAAGCTTACCGTAAGCGATTGCTTTTCGCAGTGTGCTTTCGTTCAGTCCCCATAATTCAGTGGCATCGCTGAAAGCCATGAGACCGTCAAACGGTGTATCGACCTGTACACCATGTTCCCAGAGTTCATCGCAGGACAAATCGAGATCATCGTCCCAAATGATTCCGTAACCGCCGACATCAACTGTAACAGCCGAAAAAAGTTCCGAATCACCTAAAAGCACTTTGAATACGGGAAGCTTTTCAAACAGCGGTTTGATATCATACAGCTTTGTAACTCCCTCGGAGAACTGAACACTGAGCATATAATCTGGGAACGGCGAAACATTTTTTACTTTATGAAACACAGTAACACCTCCTTATTCTAACGGTGGGAGCTTCTTAAACTCTTGTGTTTCCCAAATTGTCTTGAGGGATTCTCTATGAATTGTGATCCATTCCTGAACCATGTCCATTGCTTTGGGAGGAAGGTGTCCCTCAAGAATTTTGCCGGTCATAAAGTCTATTGCGGCAACGTCCTCGTTATAGATTGCGTGGATATGTGGCGGATTATGTTCGCTTTGCAAAAAAGTACATTCGAATGATGATTCCGTAAAAGGTGGATAAAACAGGCATATTGAGTCTCCTTTTAGTATTAATTTCTACATATATTATATCACGATATCGTGATATTGTCAATGGTTTTTTTTGAAAAAATTTTGTCCCAATTTTATCATATATAATAAGCAAGCTCGAAATATCGGAGGGTGACCTCCGAATCGGGCTTGTAATGGGTATTAATAAGTCACGGTAATTTTTTAGGTTGGTATGGTTGTTTACATACCGAGATTTTTAAAGCAAAGTATTTGGTTTTTCTTTTTTCAAATCATTTTCGCCCGACGAGACAGCGACAGCGATTCTCGGAGGGCCATAAGGAAGTTACAAAAGTCGGAGGATTGAAATGAGCGCGTTTGCAAGAGAGGTACAAGTTGTTCGCTGTGACCGTAAGGGCGCACAGATGAAAGACGTCGAACTGAATATTATGACAGAGGGCAGACGTGTGTATTATTCATCGGCTCGTGCAAGGGTGAGACATTATCTTACCTCGCCGAAGCAGGCACAGCTTAACGATAAGCACGCTTGGATATATCTCGGACGACTTATTGACATGAATTTCGGCAAAGGCGATTATCTCTTATCGCTTACATACAATGACGAGCATCTTCCGTCGTCGCTCGAATCCGCCAAAAAGGATTTTGACCGTTTTATCGGCAAGCTGAAAAAGTTATACAAGGCGCATGGCATCAAGTGCGAGTATATCATGGTTATGTCGCATCAGTCAAACAAGAGTGGAGAACCGACACGACTGCATTTTCATGTTGTGCTTCGAGGTAGTGTTAACCGCAATGACGTCGAGGCTCTTTGGCGTGCGCCCGACAAGGCAGGCAGATGTAAGCCCGGTGAAGAATGGAAGCGTTTTGGTGCATCGCTCGGTTATGCTAACTGCGATAACGCTCAGGTAGACAAAGACGGACTTGCGGCACACTGTACATATCTTGCGAAACAGCCGCGCGACGGTATTGCTCGCCGTTGGTATTGCTCGGTTGGACTTAAAAAGCCGTATGCATATCCTCCGAACGATGAAAAATACAGCATGAAAGACCTCAAAGAGATCGCCGAGCGTAATGCGGATGCTGTTGACGTTGGATTTTGGGAGCGTCAATATCCGGGATGGACAGTATGCGCAAATCGCGAGTATGCCTACACCTGCACGCAGAGCGATTTTTCGGGTGTGTCGATCAGAGTGAAGCTTCGCAGACTTACCGAGTCGGAGCTCGAAGAAAGGCGACGTGAAAAAGAAAAGCGGCGACAGTTAAAAGAACGGGTTACCCAACACGACAATGCGCGCGGCGGTGTGCGTACACGTGTGCGTGCGAGAAAGGAGTGAGATGTTGAGAGTAAAACAGATATATCACGGTTCGGAGGATGATGAGCAGGCTGCGGTTTTTGAATGGGCAGCTCTGATGGAGCGGCAGTATCCGTGTCTCAAGCTGTTATACCACGTTCCGAACGGCGGCAAGCGTGACAAAGCAGAGGCGGCGAAGCTCAAGCGCATGGGCGTGAAGCCCGGTGTATGCGATATTGTTCTTCCGGTGGCTCGCGGTGGGTATCACGGGTTATATATAGAGCTTAAAGTTGGCACGAACAAGCCGTCACCCGAGCAAAAGGAATTTATGCGAGCTCTCGATATCGAGGGTTATTTTGTCGCGCTCGCTTACGGCGCCGCGGAAGCTCGGAAGATTATTGAGCGGTATGTCAAAGGGGAGGAGAGAATTTGAAAGATCGCGGACGGTTTCATGTTTTGAACATAAACGGTATAAGTGAGGAGAAGCAGGGGTTGATATTTTATATCTGCCGTTGCTATGATGATCTGCCGTCTCACAAACGTGAGGTGCTTGATTCGTTATTTCAAAAGATCGGCGGAGTTAACGAGGCGGCACTTCGGGCAGTTATGACGACTGATGACAGCTTCGTAAAAATTTGCATGGATTATTACATAGCCTCGCACACAACTCTCGTGCGTATGCGCAACCGTTTTTTCATGGAGTTTCCGTTTGATGAGATGATGCGCTGACTCTGCGGCTGTTAACGAAAAATGAATCCTCAAACCCGAATCGACAAGGCGCACGTGCGTGTATGTGTGCGCGCGGAAAATTGAAAATATTTTATTAAATCTCTTGACAAACATATATGGACGCATTACGAATAGGGATTTATCGCGTTTGGAATCGGTGTGTTATGCACATCGGTTCTTTTTTTATGCGAAAAAATAGGTTGAATGCACAAAAAACGGATATCCTTCGACATCCGTTTGTGTTTTTGTGTTTTGAAATATTACGAAAGCTTGACGCTCGTATCATCGGAAATGCCAAGCTCTTTTTTTATGGCTGCTTGTAATATTTGCGAAAAGTTAATCTTTGCCTTTTCAGCTTCGACACACAGCCATGACGGCAGGGTACAGTTCTTTTTCACGGTTTTCATATCGTTTCGTCTGCGGTATTCAGAGAAGTCAACATCGACCAGTGAAACAATATCGCTTGGGTGTTCTTCGATGATACTTTTAAGGTCACTCGAAGCAGGCAGTTCCTCTCCGTCATCTTCCATGTCGATACCGAGCAGTCCTATCGCATCTCGTGCCATTTCAATAGCATCGGGAATGGTCATTCCTTGAGTGCCTATCCCGAAGTCCGGAATGGACACAACTATATTTTTTTCGCCTTTGGTCAGGACAATAGGATATGCGTTTTTCATAGTGTTGTTTTCCTTTCATGCTTTATTTTTAGTATATGCGTATTTGCCGAGAGTTATTATCTTAAATTTCGGCGGCGAACAATTGCTTTTGCAAGTTCTTCGTCTATCTCTTTGTGGCGTGGTATTGGTTCACGTTCGCCATTTTTAGCGTATATATCGTGGTTTCCACCGTGGCGTTTGAGTGTCCAGCCGTTTTCTTCGAGCAGTCGTATCAGATCGTTGCGTTTCATAGTACCTCCTTGATTAGATTGCAAATATATTATACGCCCTTAATGCGTATAAATCAATGCAAATACTATGATAATCTGTAAATAAAATATTAACAAAACAATCGAAAATGTGTAGTTATGACCCAGTAACCTTGTGGTATAATGTGGGCAAGGAAGGAGGATGCGCATGGCGAATCAGAGAAAATACACGTCTGCAAAGGTATTCAAAAAAGCAATAGACAAATATCTGCGCTCGATTCAGACGGTTGAGGATACAGGGTTTGTTGATCTTGACGGCAAGCCGATCAGGACAGTTGTTTATGTAGTGCCGCCGTCGATTGCCGATATCCGTTTGGCTGTTGGCATGAGTGCTGACACATGGGGAGTGTACGCCTCAGGTGAATATGACGACGAGGACAATGATTTTTCCGCTGTATGCGCATCCGCCAAAGAGGAATGTGAGAGATATCTTATAAGGCAGCTTTCAACTCGCACGAAGGGGATTGACGGGATCAAGTTCAATCTTCAATGTAACTTCGGATGGGGAGGAAGCAAGCATGAAATTGAGCTTGGCGAACAGTCGCGAAGGACGTTTGAGGCATCGAGCCTCACTATGGAGGAGAAGATTGCCCGTCTTTCTGCGCTTCCTGATATGCTGAAGCTTATTGGCGGTGATACGGACAGTGATTTAGCGGTCTGCCATGGTGAAGACAGTGAGTCGCACGGTGGTACGGCAGAGAATGACGAGGACGGCGACGTGATTGAGTAAAACCGGATATGCGAGCAAGGTTCCGCTCCGGCAGATAAACGAATCTGTTGCACTTGCGGATTGGTTTGTACGGCTTTATGAATCGAACAATGAGACGTTCATACCGCTTTTCTTTGATACTCACAGGTATCTTGTTCTCAAAGGCGGCGGCGGTTCGGGCAAGTCGGTATTTGCGGCACGCAAGGTTGTTGAGAGGGCATCATGCGAGCCCGGTCACAGGTTCCTTGTCTGCCGCAAGGTTGCAAGGACGCTCAGAGAATCTTGTTTTCGCCTGATATGTGCGCTGCTTGTGCAGTATTATCCTCCCGGCACGGCGAAGATTTACACGGGAGATATGCGTATCGTTTTTGCAAACGGCTCAGAGATCATCTTTGCAGGACTTGACGACGTTGAGAAGTTAAAATCCATTTATGAGATTACTGACATATGGGTTGAAGAGGCGACGGAGATCAGCCGTGACGATTATTCGCAGTTGAAGATTCGTATGCGCGGCAAGTCGCCATATTATCGACAGATGATATTGACCTTTAACCCAATCAGTATCATGCACTGGTTAAAGGCAGAATTTTTTGACCGCAAGTCGGCAAAGGTACGCACTCATGAATCGACTTATCTTGACAATCGGTTTCTCTCCGAGGAGGACCGCGAAACGCTCGAGGATTTTAAGGACACGGACGAATATTACTACAACGTCTACTGTCTCGGAATGTGGGGCGTTACCGGCAAGACGGTATTTGATGCGAAGCAGCTTACCGCACGGTATCTTAATTTACCGAAGGCTGCTTGTTTCGGTTGGTTTGAGATTACATATGCGGCAGAGCAGATCACGGAATACGCCTTCTCCGAAACTCATGAGACTGTTACAAATGGTCTTATCAAGGTTTTTCGCCGTCCCGAAAAGGGAGTTCCGTATGTTATCGGTGCGGACACGGCAGGCGATGGCTCGGATATGTTTGTAGCCTGCGTTATTGACAATCGAAACGGTGATCAGGTTGCTGTATTCCGCCGTGCGATGGACGAGGATATATTCGCACATCAGCTTTATTGCCTTGGAAGATGGTACAACGAGGCACTTGTCGGCGTTGAGACGAATTTCTCGACGTATGTGGTGCGTGAGCTGCAGAGGCTTCACTATCCGAGACAATATGTTCGAGAACGTATGGACGATTACACGAAGCAGCTTGAAAAGCGTTACGGTTTTCGCACCGACACAAAGACACGTCCGGTGCTTGTTGCAGGGCTTGTCAAGGTGGTGCGTGAGAATGTTGAATGTATTTATGACGATGTGACAATCGGTGAGATGCTGACGTTTGTTCGTGATGATAATTACAAGCCTTGTGCGGAGCCGGGTGCACACGACGACTGCGTTATGGCACTCGGTATCGCTCACATGATACGTCCGTATCAGACGGTGCTTGCAGAACCCGAGGAAAAGAAGCGTGTCAAATGGCACAAATCGCAATGGGAAGATTATAGGCGTGCGACACCCGAGGAGCAGGCTATGCTTCGTGAAAAATGGGGAGAACCGATGTAAAACGGAGGATTTATGAAAGGTCATAAGAAAGGTGACAAGCAAAAGCTCGAAATGTGGCAGAGACGGCTTCAGGCTGCCGAGGATGCTTACAGTGCCGAGCTTGCGAAGATGGACAGGCGCGAGAGGGCTTATCGCGGTGAGGTTGAATTTGACAAGCTTGTGAAGAACGAAGCGACCAAGGCGGAGGATATAAAGCATATTCGCAACGCTATCGGTGAGTTGATTGAGGCGCAGGTTGACACGACGCTTTCACAACCGAAGGTCACGGCACTTCATCCGCACGATGAGGCTCTTGCAAAGCTTGCCGAGGATGCACTTCGAGGTGAGGTTGAGCAGTTATCGGTACGGCAGACGAACGATTTAATACAGCGTATCGTTCCTGTGCAGGGTGGTGTGTTCTATCTCGTTGAATGGGACAATACGAAGCGCACGCACACGACGGTCGGAGAACTTAAGCTGACGCCGCTTCATCCGAAGCAGGTTATACCGCAGGACGGCGTTTTTACGTCCATTTCGGATATGGACTACATATTCGTTAAGCTTCCGCAGACGAAGGAATATGTCAGACGCAAGTACGGTGTCAAGTTTGATGATGACAGCTTCTTTGAGGAAGAACCCGATGTGCGCAGTGTTGACGGTGAAACACAGAGCGATGATCTTTGCACGCAGTATCTTGCGTATTACCGAAGTGACAGCGGTTCGATTGGTTTATTCTCCTGGGTGCATGACACGGTTATTTGCGACTTTGAGGACTATCAGGCGAGAAAAGAGAAGGTCTGTGCCGACTGCGGTGAGCCTGAACCGGCTGAGGTTACATCTTCCGCAGATGGCGAGAATGACAGCAAGGTTTGCCCGAAGTGTGGTGGTACAAACTTTACTCGCGGTGACACGGAATATGAGGTGATAACCGAGGCTTTTGAGACGGCTGACGGTACTGTTGAGGCTTCACCGATGAATCCCGTTCGTGTACGCTACTATAAGCCGGATATTTACCCGATCGTGCTTCAGAGGAATGTATCGTGCTTCGGTCAGCTTCTCGGTTCAAGTGATGTAGACATGATATATTCACAGCAGCAGACGCTTAACCGCATCGAAAAGTCGATCATTGACAAGCTTATCAGCGGCGGTTCACTTGTGACGCTTCCTCCGAGTGCGGAGATAAGTGAGGACAACCGTATCGGCAGATGTGTGCATCTTAAGGACATTTCAGAGAAACAGTATATCGGTCATTATGATCTTACAGCTGACATTGAACTCGATATTGCGGCTTCGGCACAGTTCTATGAGGAAATGCGGCAAATGATCGGTATCACGGATTCATTCCAGGGACGTGAGGACTCGACGGCGACTTCGGCTGTTGCAAAGCAGTTTGCGGCTCGTCAGTCTGCAGGTCGTCTTGAATCGAAGCGTGAAATGAAATCGGCGGCGTGGAGTGAGCTTTTTGAGATAATGTTCAAGTTCAAGCTTGCATATACGGATGAAGCTCGTCCCGTTCGTGCTCATGATGAATCCGGTAAGCCGATATACGAGGTGTTTGACCGCCGCAAGTACATCAAGCGTGATGCGGCAGGCGAGTATTATTACGACGATGAGTTCTTATTCTCGGTTGATGCTTCCGCTTCTCTTGCTTCAAACCGTGAAGCAATGTGGCAGGAGACGAGAATGAATCTCACGCAGGGTGCTTTCGGTGATCCTTCGTCGCTTGAAACGCTTATTCTATTCTGGCAGAAGATGGAGTTGCTTCACTATCCCGGTGCGGCTGAGACAAGGCACATACTTGAATCGAAGCTTGAGAGCCAGATGCAGGCACAGCAGCAACAAATGCAGATGCAGCAGCAGGCACAGGCGGAACGGGCTATGGCAGAGCGTCAGGCGCAGGCTGATGAAGCTCACAGGCGTGAGGAAACCGAGAGGGCTGCTGCCGAAAAGCAGAGAGCCGCCGAGGAAGCGGAGATTCGCCGTATTGATGACATAGCACGAAAGGATGCCATGCGCGATGCCGAGGCTATGCGGCGTGCAAAAGAAGCGCAAATGGCACAGCAAATGATGGCGTCAAACGCACCTACGGGTGCGATGATGTAATATTAACACGAGGAGAGGAGGAACAGAGTATGGCAAAGACTAATGCACTTGTCGGCAAGATTTCCGGCTCGGGTGTCCAGAACATCAAGGCTCCCGTCAGTCAGAACAAGAAGACCGGCAAAAGCACCGTCAAGCGCGGTGACGATCTTCGCGTTAAGAAGTAATTTTTAATTTCGTTCGTGCAGGACGTAAGCTGCAAAGACAAAGAAAATTCGCCATGCAGGGCGTAAGCTGCAGAAAGGAAAAATTATGCTTATAAACGACAATATCGACTATGCGGAAGTGTTTGGTGAGGACATATCGGTCACGGATGGTGATCCCGAGGTGGAAGCTCCCGATGCAGCAAGTGCTGATGACACTTCCGATACGGATACGTCGGTCGGCGAAAACGGTGACGGTGACGATAATGTGACCGACACGGAGGACAGCGCCGAGTCCTCAAATGAATCCGGTGAGAGTGGATCAAAGCCTATGCAGTCATCTGCGGACAATTCTAAATTTGCCGCCGCGAGACGTGAAGCGGAGCGTCAGCGTGACAGTGCGATCGCTGCCGAACGTGAATCGAGCCGCAAGGCTATTGAGGAGGTATTCGCAAGCCTCGGACTGCAGGACCCCTACACCGGTAAGCCTATTCGTACAAAAGAGGAGTACGATGCGTACCGTAATGCTGACAGTGCGCAGAAAAAGCGCGATTTCATGCGTGAGAACAACATGGATGAGAGGGCTTACAACTCCATGATCGGGGAGCTCCCCGAGGTGAGAGCTGCAAGAGAAGCTGTCGAGCGTGCACAAATCGCGGCGCAGAATGCTGCAAGAGAGCGTGCAAGGACTCAGCTTGATGAGCAGATTCGCGAGATCGGAACGCTTGATCCGAGCATCAAGACGATTGATGATCTTACCCATAATGAGAGTTATCCCAAGGTGTTTGAGATGATCAAGAGGGGTTACACGCCGGTTGATGCTTATCGCATAGCCAATTTTGACAAGCTCACGAAAAACGCTTCCGATGCGGCACGTCAGACTGTTCTCAACAATCAGTCGGGCAAGGAGCATCTTGTGCAGACTACTCAGCGCGGAACAGGTATCGCTTCGGTGCCTGCGGATGTGCGTCAGGCATACAGAGAGCTTAATCCCGATATGTCGGACGCTGAAATTGCAAAAGACTACGAAAAATACTTAAATCAGACAAGAAAGAAATGAAAGGAGAAGCTTGAAAAATGAAAGGTTTTTATATTCACACAGTCGAAGGCGGTTACGTTCCGCCCTTTGAGCATCTTCCGGCTGACGGACTGACTCCTGCTGTTGGTATGGCGTTAGTTCTTACGGAGGGTAAGCTTACACTTGCAAGCGGTGCTACAAAGCCGACGCATATTTCGATGTGTCAGCGCGAGGAAGCTTGTACCGGTGGTGAGCTGATTCCCGTTGTTGCGGTGAGTGATGCGATTACATTCGCTGTGCCGTCCTCGGTTGCAAACACTGTTGCCATTGGCGGCAAGGTTACGATTTCCGATGACGGTCTTAACGTGACTGCCACCACTGACGGCGGTGTTGCGACTATCGTCGGCAAGGACGGCGAAGCTGCAGGCGATATTCAGTACGTTAAGTTCATTTGACGCGTTTGAAGGGTACTGAGATTTTTTGAGTTTACTGCTTCGATTTTCGCGTAAATTCGAGGGATGCGACACCAGCTGGCGCAGGTTTGTCCCACAGCACATCGCCTTCGGCGAGTGCACGAGCTCCCCGTCTTCCTTGCCTATGCTCGGTTTGCGCTCAACTCCGCCTGACGGCTCCGGATTCGCTTCGTTAGCTGTAACCGTTTGTCCGCCGCCGGCTGCGTCGGCGGCTCAGTGGCTTCATTGTTACTTTTTGTGCAGTGAGGAATATTGATGTGATGAGAGAAACGGTGAGCGCAGTACGGTCGTTGGGAAGGTGAGCGGAGGCGGATGAGCCGGAGCGAGACGGGTCCCGACTACCGAGAGCGTTTCGAAGCGTTTATGCAAAAACTCTGTGAGCGAATGCGTTGTTTTAAGTTTTTTGCCAGGCTTTTTTCAAAAAAGCCGCGTATCCCCTATAAGAAAAAACAAACAAAGTAAAAGAAAGGAAAGTTTAAAATGGCAGGTATTACATTTACTTTTGGCTCGGGTGTTGCCGATTCGGTTTTCGGTAAGAGCCAGGCACCTATCCGCAGTTTCCTCGAGAAGCGCGGTGAAGCTTTTGAGCAGGCTTCGCTTGTTAAGGAGCTGTTTAACGTATACAAAACCAAAAACTGGGGCGACAAGTTCGGCGGTATGACCGCTATGGACGGCTTCAAGCCCGGCGGCGAAAATGCGGCGTTCCCGGTTGACCATATGCAGGAGGGTTACTCCAAGGTTATCGAGTACATCGAATGGAGAGACAGCTTTTCCATCAGCCGCAAGGCTGCCGATGACGGTAACGTGATCGATCTCAAGAAGCGTCCTCTCGGTTTCATCACCGGTTACTACAGAACCCGTGAGAAGTTCGCGGCATCGACCTTCGGTGCGGCTATTGAGGGCAAGACCTCGCACAACTTCGGCGGCATGAGCTTCGATATCAAGTGCGCTGACAAGAAGGCACTCTTTGCGAAGGATCATCCCTCGATTCTCGGCAAGAAGTCGCAGTGTAACATTTTCTCCGATGAGTTCAGCGAGGATGCGCTCGGTGCGCTTGAAACCACGATGCAGAACTTCACGGGTGACAACGGTGAGATTCTTGATATTTCTCCCGATACTATCGTTATCCCTAACGATTATACGCTCAAGAAGTCTGTTTTTGCGGCGATCGGCTCCGACAAGGATCCTACTACGTCGAACAACGGTTTCAACTACCACTACGGCAGATGGAACATCATCGTTCATCCCTATCTCAACCAGTACATCACAGCTGGTACAAAGCCGTGGATGCTTTTTGACAGTGCGGCAAACAAGAACTATGACGGTGCTGTTTGGGGTGACCGCGTAACGCTTGAGGTTGACTCTCGTATCGACGACGGTACAAAGGGCAACGTATGGGACGGTTATGCACGATTCGGTGCAGGCTTCAACGACTGGCGTCCTTTTGCAGTCGGCGGTGTTGCGGCAGGTAACGCGCTTCTTTAAAATAATACATACAGCCGAGCGGCGGTGTGCGGTGACTTCGCTGCCGCCGTTTAGTTGTATCAAGAGGAGAAAGCGTGAAAAGAATTTCACGCCACGAATTTTTGTCTTTGTCGGCTTTGCCTCCAATTTGCAAGCAAACCGACAAAAATATCGACGATAAGGAAGTCTTTGCAGGGCAAAGACATGGTGATTATTATGACCATCGAAAAGGTTTTACGGCTTGCCGATGAAATCAAGCCGAATACGCTGTCGCAGGAGCTTAAGATTCATTACATCTCCGAAGCCGAAGGAATCATACAGTCGGATGTGATGCTTATTGCGTCTCCCGATATTATTGTTTACGGTGTGGATGATCTTCAGACTGAGCTGCTTGTAAGACCTCCGCATGACAAGCTGTATCTTGAATATCTTGTGGCGATGATTGATTTTGCTCATGGCGAATACAACCGTTACACGAACACGATAACGAGGTTCAACACCGATCTTGCAGCTTATACGGCATGGTATGCGAGCCGTTTCCATCCGATTGACGGCGGCGTTGAGGAATCGGGTTACTATCTCTCGGCGTATGCGATTGCTGTTGCCCACGGCTTTGACGGCTCGGAAGCTGAATGGCTTCTTACGCTTCGCGGTCCTGCAGGTAAGGGCGAACCGGGTGATGACGGCGCGCCCGGTGCTGATGGTGCGCCCGGTGCTGACGGTGCGCCCGGTGCTGACGGCAAAGATGGAAAGACAGCCGAGTTTCGTTACAATGGTGACTATCTTGAATGGAAGTACACAGACGAGGATGATACTGCTTGGCGTGTGCTCATTGCGGTGTCGGAGATATCGGGCTATGCAGAGAGTGCAGCGGAATCGGCAAGGCTTGCGGCAGAGTCGGCAGGAAATATCGGTAATGAGGTCACGCTTGCAAATGAGGCGGCTGAACGCGCGGCAGCGAGTGCTGATGCTGCGGCAGAGTCGGCAGGAAATATCGGTAATGAGGTCACGCTTGCAAATGAGGCG
>CAYYRY010000006.1:27149-27393 GCA_964474245.1 uncultured Ruminococcus sp.
GCTGAACGTGCGGCAGCAAGTGCTGATGCTGCGGCTAAATCTGCGCAGGATGCTGTCGGTGCTGCCGGCGGTGGTGTTACGTCTTTTAGTGGGCGTTCGGGTATTGTTGTGCCGGAAAAAGATGATTATGAGGAATATTATGCGGCACTTGAGCATGGGCATGACGGATACGCTTCGGCAGAGCATACTCATGACGGATACGCTTCGGCAGAGCATACTCATGACGGATACGCTTCGGCAGAGC
>CAYYRY010000006.1:27493-29265 GCA_964474245.1 uncultured Ruminococcus sp.
ATACTCATGACGGATATGCTTCGGCAGAGCATACTCATGACGGATATGCTTCGGCAGAGCACGGTCACTCAGCTGAAGATATAAGCAATTTTTCAGAGGCGGTCAGTGCGCTTTTACCGAGCGTTACTTCGGGTGCGCAGATTGCGGTTGGGACGTATATAGGTGACGGGACATATGGCAGCAACTCCACGAACTATTTGTCGTTTAACTTTGAACCAACATTTTTATTTATTATGGCTGATGGCTGGAGAGGCATCTGGGTTTATGGCTCGGAGACGTTTCTTGCAGAAAACATATCAACCTGGGATTCTGTCAAACGTATGCAAAACACCTGTAAGTTGGCTGCAGGTACGGTTATTTGGTGGACTGATATGGTAGACACCTCGTATGATATAGCAGCCTATCAGCTCAATGCCATTGGCAAAAGCTATTACTATTTCGCCATAGGCTAAAGGGGGTCACAAACGATGAAATACAGTATAAACGGTGCTTCTGTGTTGCTCCTTGAAGATGAAACACTTGTCGCCGGTTCGGTTGGCGTTCACTATGCCGAGTTTGTGTTTGATGACACATGGGATGAATATACCGTGAAAATGGCGGTGTTCAAGTCCGATTATGATGAGCGCGAGATGCTGATCGAGGACGGCAGATGTCTCATTCCGTGGGAAGTGCTGCAGGGATCGGGTTTGCTTCATGTTGGTATATACGGTGAGTCGAGCGATAAGAAACGTCCGACGTTATGGGCGGCACCGAAGACGGTTTACCCCGGTGTTACGGAGTGTGAAGCTTCGAGCGAGCCGACACCCGACAAGTGGCAGCAGGCTATTGCGTATATCGAGAGTCTTGTTTCGCCGACGGTTGAGGTTGCGGCTATTGAAGGCGGTCATCAGGTCACTGTTACGGATGTTAGCGGTACACGTTACTTTGACGTTATGGACGGAGAGAAAGGCGAGAAGGGCGACACCGGAGAAGCAGGTCCGCAGGGTGAACAGGGCTCGAAAGGCGACAAAGGTGAAACCGGTGAACAAGGTCCAAAGGGCGACAAAGGTGACAAGGGTGACAAGGGTGACAAGGGCGACGTTGGCGAGAAAGGTGATCCTTTTTCGTATGAAGACTTTACTCCCGAGCAGCTTGCCGCATTGAAAGGTGCAGATGGTGCTGACGGAGAGAAAGGTGACAAAGGCGACAAGGGTGACAAGGGCGACAAGGGCGACGTTGGCGAGAAAGGTGATCCTTTTTCGTATGAAGACTTTACTCCCGAGCAGCTTGCCGCATTGAAAGGTGCAGATGGTGCTGACGGAGAGAAAGGTGACAAAGGCGACAAGGGCGACAAGGGCGACAAGGGTGACAAAGGTGATCCTTACACGCTCACCGAAGCGGACAAGACGGAGATGGTGCAGGCTGTCCTCGACGCGCTTCCCGATGGAGATGAGGTGAGTTATTAATGGCAATTGTAACAACCGACGACAAGCATTACTCCGATATTGCCGCGAAGATTCGTGAAAAGGCGGAGACCGATGCCGTATACAAGCCCTCCGAGATGGCGGCAGGTGTTGAAGCGGTTCATGACAAGGCGTATGAAAACGGGTATGCAGACGGTGAATTGATTGGTCGCGAGGAGGGTTACGAAAACGGTTATGCGAACGGTCACAAAGCCGGAGTTGCAGAGGGCGCACAGACAGAATATGACCGTTTTTGGAATGAGTTTCAGGATTACGGTGACCGTACCGATTATACGTATGCTTTCAGATGGTGGAACGCGGACTATATCC
>CAYYRY010000007.1:0-9171 GCA_964474245.1 uncultured Ruminococcus sp.
CGTTGGCGACGTTAAGGAGCTCAAGTACGTTAAGAAGGTAGTTGTTGACACAGCTAATGCTGAGATCGCTGCTGCAGGCGTAGAGCTTGACTACGAAGTTGGTACAATGATCGAGATTCCCAGAGCTTGTCTCACGGCAGACGATATCGCTGCTAACGCAGACTTCTTCTGCTTCGGTACAAACGACCTTACTCAGATGACTTACGGCTTCAGCCGTGACGACGCAGGTAAGTTCCTTGACGCTTACTACGACACAAAGATCTTCGAGAACGATCCTTTTGCTCGTCTCGACCAGACCGGTGTTGGTAAGCTCATGAACATGGCTATCACTCTCGGACGTCCCGTTAACCCCAACCTCCACGTAGGTATCTGCGGTGAGCACGGCGGTGACCCCACATCCGTTGAGTTCTGCCACGAGCTCGGCCTCGACTACGTATCCTGCTCTCCCTTCCGCGTTCCGATCGCAAGACTTGCTGCTGCTCAGGCCGCTATCAAGTCTAAGTAATTGATGATTTTATAAAGCAAAAAATCCGCCCGAAGAAATTCGGGCGGAATTTTTTGGTTCTATAATAAAAGGGATTATATCAATTCGTCGGGGTGTTTTCTGTGCATATTATTGTTTGTGTTTTTCAAGAAACTCTTTTGTGCGTTTGAGTGCCTCATCATTACTAATTAATATGTTCTAAATTTTCATTCAGCGTGAAATAACCCCTTAATAGAGAGTCGATTTTTTGATATTCATTATCGGCTGTTTCAAGGGCATCACTAAAGCAAAAGTAACCATACTTATTAACAAGATATGGTAAACCTGCTTCTGACAAAATGTATTCGTAATCGATATAATCGTGATTCTTTTCTAATTGTGTTTTAAACTTTTTCATAATTGGGATGAGTTCTTGTTCTGTAGCATAAAGTGCATATCCTCTTATATAAAACATCTTTAGCCACAAACGACGAGATTTTCTGAGATTATCCAAATAAAACTGTTTCAAATCAAACTTTACGGTGCTTTTATTAACAAGCAATATTTTTAGGTGTTCAAATCTAATTTCGCAAAAATGCTTTTTTGATGTTGCCTTATCACATAAAAAATCAATTATTTTTTGCGTGAGTTCATAGTCATACAGTTTTTTCAGTAGTTGTTCATACTCGGGGTGTAACAAACAGTCTGAACATTTAGAAAACCAAAAGTTTAAATCTTTAGTCATATTTTCCTCCAAGTATAACCTTTGGTTTATTATAACATAATTATTTTTCTATGTAAATAGTTCCCCTCTTTTGCCTACTGCACCACAGACTTCGATCAAGTATAAGTAATTGGATTCATAAAGCAAAACCTTATTGCACGCCGATTTTCCCTCAGGGAGATTTTGGATCTCTATTGCAAATATAGTTGGAAAGTGATATAATGCAAAAAACGAGGTGATTTTATGAGTGAATTTACATACGAACAAAACAACATATCAAAAAAACTTGAAACCTATGAATGGGATGATATTTGGTGGGAGCAGACCGACAACGAAACTGCAAAACGCATTTTTTATATTGGCGACTCTATATCATGCGGAACAAGACGTTTAATTACAAGTTTGTCAGAATCAAAAATATTATGTGATGGTTTTGGTACATCAAAAGCGCTTGATAATCCATATTTTAAGCCGAGTATAGAATTATTTATGAAGCAACAGAGCAAATGCGATGCTATATTGTTTAATAATGGTCTTCACGGAGGGCATCTTTCGGACGATGAATATGAAAAATATTATGATGAGATGCTTTTGTTTTTGCTTAAAACACAAAAAAAGATTTTTGTTTTGCTGACCACCGATGACATCGTTTATCCGAATCGTACGGAAGAAGTAAAAGCACGAAATAGAATTGTAACACTATTAGCTCAAAAATACAATTTGCCTGTGATTGATTTATATACTGTTGCCGTAAATAATCCTGAGCTTCATGTTCCCGACGGTGTTCATTTTAACCATGACGGATATAAGCTTTTAGCAAAATGTATTTTAGAAAGCATTGGCTAATACTCCACCCCACTTTAGCGTATTACCGAACAGGTTGCTGTTAAGTCTAAGGGGATCAGATTAATAAAGTAAAATTATCCGTCCGAAGCAATTCGTGCGGATTTTCTTTGCAAAGTCCTTTTATTGGACATTATATGTGTGATATAATAGCACCGCAGCCTGCCTGAACTGTAATTTTCTGAAAACACATCACTTGGAGTTTTCAGGCATTACTTTAATATGTGTGATACAATAATAAAGAGGAAGCCGGCACAAAAGGAGAATACGATGTTCGGGTAACACCGCAAAATCCACCGGGCTTCGGGTAACGCAGAATACTGTTTCCGACTGTATTAAGATTTATATAGTGAGATGTAACGTGGCTGTCTGTTATCAGACAGTCACGACTTTTCCTTACCTGTTGCAACTGCTTCATGATTGTGATATAATATTTTTAAAGGCGGTAGTGTAACATCTTATGCGGAATAAGAGAAGACATTTTTGTTTTATACGTATACATATGCTGAAAAACACACACGTTTTTCCGTTATTACCGCATATTTCATTCAATTTTGTGTAGCCGTAAGCGGAAAGGAGATTCTTGTGAAAAATATACTTAGCGGTCGTTTTTGGCTGGCTCTGACCATCTTCAGCCTTATGGGGCAGGTAGCTTGGGTCGTGGAAAATATGTATTTCAACGTTTTTATCTATAAGATGTTCAATGCTTCAGCCGCGGATATCTCTGCCATGGTAACTGCATCTGCAGTTACCGCAACTTTGACAACCGTATTCATGGGCGCACTGTCGGATAAAATAGGAAAACGGAAGCTCTTTATATGCAGCGGATATATTTTGTGGGGAATTTCTATTTTCTCATTTGTTTTACTCAGAGAGGATTTTATTAGCAAGACTCTCTCTTTCGTCAGTTCCGCTGCGGCAACAGGTATTAGCCTGACTATCATTCTTGATTGCCTGATGACGTTCTTCGGCTCCACTGCCAATGATGCTGCATTCAACGCATGGCTTACAGAATCGGTGGATGGAAGTAACCGTGGTGCCGCAGAGGGGATCAACGCCATGATGCCGTTGGTCAGCATCCTTGTCGTGTTCGGTGGGTTTATGTTTTTCGATCTTGATAAATCGAGCTCATGGTCTGTGATATATACTATCATCGGAATACTTGTAACCGCAGTCGGTATTTTCGGCTTCTTCATAATAGACGAGCCTTCGATAAACAGTCAAGATGGATCTTATCTCGGCGGAATAGTATACGGCTTTCTTCCCAAGACCGTCTCTCAAAACAAGAAGCTGTACACCTCTCTTCTTGCATTTATCATTTTCAATATCTCCATACAGATATTTATGCCGTATCTTATTATCTACTATGAGGTGTCGCTGGGCATGACGGACTACGTATTGATAATGGCTCCCGCCATTATTATAGCGTCTGTGGTAACGGCACTTTGGGGGAAGGTGTATGATAAACGCGGTTATTCTTTTTCAGGCGTAATAGCACTTGTTAGTCTGCTTGTCGGATATGCTGTGCTTTTCCTGACACGTGCGACATTGCCGGTTTTTATAGGCTCCCTGCTCATGATGAGTGGATACCTCTGTGGAATGGCAGTTTTCGGTGCATTTATCAGAGATAATATTCCCGATGGCATGGCGGGCAGATTCCAGGGAGTCAGAATATGCTCTCAAGTCCTTATCCCCGGCATCATCGGACCCATGATAGGTAAAAAGATATTGGAAAACGCAGAATCCATAGTTAGTAGTGACGGCACGGCGTCCTTTGTACCAAACGCAAATATTTTTCTTGCCGCCGCTGTTGTTGCAGTGTTCGTGATGCCGTTTCTTTTTACGGTTAAAAGATCTGCAAACAGGAACTGACAGGTGGCTTTGAGGCAATTATTTGTTATGAATTCACAGTTAGCTTTTGCACTGCCGCAGGAGGGAAAAAGATTATGAAGCTGTTTTTTGGTGCAATAGTAAAATATTTACTTGGAGTGGTTTTGGTGGGGACACTCATATTTTTGCCGGCGGGTACATTTGACTTTTTTAATGGATGGCTCCTTGTGGGGATACTGTTTGTTCCCATGTTTTTTGCGGGATGTGTGATGATGCTTAAAAATCCCGATCTGTTAAAAAGCAGGCTCGATACCAAGGAAAAACAACGGGAGCAGGAGCTTGTCATTAAATTAAGCGGACTTATGTTTTTGACGGGGTTTATTATTTCGGGACTCGGTGTCCGATTCGGGTGGTATATTTTACCGAGAGGTGTTACCATCGCAGCGGCTGCGGTCTTCCTTCTGTCATACATTCTCTATGCTGAGGTGCTGAGGGAGAATACTTATCTTAGCCGTACTATTGAGGTGCAGGTGGGGCAAAAGGTAATAGACACGGGACTTTACGGTATCGTAAGACATCCGATGTACAGCGCCACGCTGATCTTGTTTCTGTCGATGCCTATTGTACTCGGCAGCCTGTACTCCTTTGCGATCTTTCTTGCATATCCGTTTATTATTGCGAAGCGAATAAAGCAAGAAGAAGCTTTCCTTGAAAAAGAGCTTTCGGGGTACCGTGAATATAAGCAAAAGGTCAGGTGGCGTTTGATACCGTTTATATGGTGAGTGGTTATTATTTTTTTGAATAATTAATGCTTGAGAAATCATTATAGAATGGAGATACAATATGGGATTATTTGATCTGTTTAAGAAAAAACAGGATTCATATCCTGATATGGAACAAATGAGAATCGATAAGCTGTGGAATATGTGGTCAGACGGTAAGGTGGAGTCTCCTTATCGTGAGCTGATGAACTATCAGAGTGAGATAAACAACGGAGGTCACGATCAGTATTTCTTTAACGTGGAAAACACCGGGGACTTGAAGGCAGAGCTGTCCGCTTTGCGCTGTATATTACCGCCAATACTCAAGGACAATCTTGACAGGGCATATGAAGCATTTATTGCTATCGATGAAAATGACGGGAATGAAGAAGCCGAAGAGGTTTTAGAGTCGTGCAATGGTGTGTTTTATGAAAACGAAGAAGCGGTGAATCTGATACTTGAGGCATTTGCCGAAAAGATATGAGTTCCGGGTGGTTTGCAGAGTACAGGCGTAAAGGGAATTGTTATGAGAGAAATTGTATACTATTTCACAAGATTAGGAAAATACGTCACAGAAAACAACACCAAATTTTTGGAGGATGATACCCTTAAGATCACGGTAAAGCCCCATGATTTTTCTATGGAGCTTTCGGGAGAGGTTTTGAGAAGCTCGTCATGCAAGGGATATTCTGCAGTTGTCTCAAGAGAGGGTGCAGTAACGTTTTATGATGCAGAAGGAAACAGGATCGCTGACATTGACGCGGGCGACAGAGCTTATGAAGAAGTACGATTTGCATTTTTGGAGAATGCTGTGTCTCTCGAATTCGGACGTATGATAACCATTGATAATTACCCCGACTGCGACGGAGAGTATGATCGCTGGGATGAAAAATGGAAAGCAGAGCGCATTGTAAAGCTTGACACGTTGGACAATACTGTAATTGAAGAGATAAACTAATTTCGCTCGTTTGTATGAAGTTATACCGGGCGATGAACAATTAATAATAAAAATGAAGTGTGTGATAAAAGCGACGTAGGGTAACCTTGCCGTCGCTTTTTTATATTATCCGAATGATAAAAATGGAAAAAACCCTTAACATATTATTATCAATGTGATATAATCAAAATAGAAATAACAAAAGAGAGGAATTTATGAAGTGCATTAATGTATATGAAACAGGAATCCTGTATCATCATTATGCGAATACTGCATATCCTTTGACACCTAAGTTTATTCATGCAGTATAAGCTTACGAATAATGCAGAGATCAGGCCGTTTGTTGAGGATGAGTGGAAAAAAAGCGGATGAATTATCTCTGTATATACACGTGCCTTTTTGCACACAGAGGTGTAAATTCTGTGAATATGTAGTTTTGAAAGGTACTGACGAGAATGTTGAAAACGAGTACGTGGAGCTTCTTCTGAAGGAAATGCAGATGTATTCGGAGATTTTGAAGTGGAAACGTATAGTCGGATATGACCTTGGCGGAGGTACTCCCACCAAGCTTTCCATTGAAAACCTACGAAGGATCACAGATGCTGTTGTATCGCTGTTCAATATAGCGGACGGCGTGACGTTCAGTATAGAGACAACTCCGTTCATTGCCGCAAACGATCTTCAAAAGATCTGTGCTGTGTATGATATGGGATACCACAGGATCATCATGGGAGTTCAGACGGTATCTGAAAAGCTTCTGTCCTCCCTTGGCAGTGAAGGATGCAAAAATCATTTATGGATAAGCTGTTCTTTATTGATAAGATATCTGAACCGATAGATACTGTGCTTGATTTCGGGTGTGCAAACGGAATTCTGATACGTGCTATGCAGTATATGTTTCCCGAGTATTCCTATGTGGGGTATGATATCAGTGAAGACATGATAGAAAAGGCAAGGGCGCTTTTCCCCGAAAAACTTGCGGAATATGAGAGCATCTGGGGGAGCATTGATAAGAGATTTAATCTGATACACTACCTTTTGAAGTACAGCTACACGGAAAACTGGGAACGTGAGGTGAGGGAGAATTATCTGCCGGTTACAGTTGAAAAGCTTCTTCCTTTGATACCCGATGACTATGAGATAGTCTATAGCGAGCATTACGTTTTGCCGTATATAAAACTGAAGATAAAGCATGATTGCGGAATCGTGCTGAAGGATGCAACACACTTTAAGGTTCTGCTTATGAAGAAGTGAGTGATTTGAAGCGGCGACAATCGATAAAGTATACTGATAGTAGAAAAGCATTTACATTTAAACACTAAATGGTAAAGTGAACTCACCATGTGGATTCAAAAAAATTATTGTATAGTCGCTTTTAGCGACAGAATGGAGAATAATCATGAAAAAAACGCTTGTTGTAGTTGATATGCAGAATGATTTCATTGATATGGCACTTGGAACTAAGGAAGCTGTTGCCATAGTCCCTGCAGTAAAGGCAAAGATCGAAGAATATGTAAGGAGAGGAGACGAGATCATCTGCACCCGTGATACTCACGGTGAGAATTATCTCGAGACGCCCGAAGGAAAGGCTCTGCCCGTTACGCATTGCATTAAGGGAACAGAGGGCTGGGAGATTGCAGATGGACTTTACGTTGAAGGCTGTAAGATAATCGACAAGCCTAATTTCGGTTGGACGGGCTGGGCATCCGAGACCCTTGAGGAGGTTGAGATCGTTGGACTTTGCACCGATATATGTGTGGTATCCAATGCGCTTATCATAAAAGCGACTTTCCCCGATGCGGCAGTTACCGTTGACAAGAATTGCTGTGCCGGTGTCACACCCGAAAGCCACAATGCAGCACTGACAACCATGAAGATGTGTCAGATCAACGTTATAGGAGAGTAATCATGATAAAGATCAATGGCAAGACAGTTTAAGTAGGCGGTTTTCCCAGCGGTACCATGCTTATTAAGCAGGATATTCCGACAGAAGATAAGATTGTGATCTTGGGGTACCATTAAATTGATACGTACTTTTTCAAACATCCTTCCGTTAAAGCGGGAGGATGTTTTAATATGTGAAGGAGTATCAGGAGAGAAAGATAGCCTCGCTTTTGTTGATATTGCAGTATATTTTCCATGAAACATGGGATTTTTGAAAATGTCAAAAAACGTAAAAAGCTTGTGCTTTTTGTAATACTGTGGTATAATCATGCGTAAACGACAAGCAAAGGAGGGGTACTGTGGTAAGGATAGTAAGTCTTGCTGTTGCTGTAATTATGCTGCTGTGCTGCAGTGCTTCGGGAATTGCAAACAGTACAGGTTATGGTGTTGATTCGGGCGTCGGAAATACTGCGTTTGACAGTACGGTATTTACTGCGGATACTGATGATGAGCCTGTCTATGATACCACATCAGCGATTATAGATGAGACGGCCCAAGAAACGGAAGATACTGATACGGGGGAGAAAACTGAAAAAACAGAGGCGGAGATTCCGGACGGTGAAATGACGGAGCCGATAGAGACAGTTATTTCCAATGAAAATGTCGGTACTTCCTCAGATGAAGCGGAGCCTACGGAACAAATTTCGGTGATGACGGAAGAACCCATGAAGGCTGATACTGAGGAGACAGTACTGCCCGATGAGTCACCGGTAATAACGGTACTGCCAGAGCTGACACCATCTGATAATGTTGACTATACAAAGTCCATGGTGGCTATAACCTTTGACGACGGCCCCGCCGGATATACCGACAGACTTCTCGACATATTAAAAGCAAACGGTGCCAAGGCGACTTTTTTCGTTGTCGGAAGTAATCTTGAGTATCACACGGATACTCTCAGACGTATAACCGATGAAGGTCATGACATTGGCGGACACAGCATGACTCACCGTGAGCTTATTTGGGTAGATAAGTCTGAGGTTATCTATGAGATACAGGCTGTAAGAGATAGGATCCGGGCGATAACCGGAGTGGACTCATATCTTATGCGTTTGCCTTACGGATCTTTTAACGATGAAGTCAAAGCGGCAGGTGCTGAGGCGGGTGTTGCCTTTGTTAACTGGTCTGTGGATACCCTTGACTGGAAACTGAAAAACGCTGATGCAGTATGCGACAGAATTATGCAAAGCGTCAGCGACGGTGCGGTGATACTGTGCCACGATATACACGGGACTACCGTTGATGCCATGGAGAAGGTTATCCCCAAGCTTATTGAAAGCGGATATCAGCTTGTGACTTTCACCGAGCTTATGGCAGGTACTGCTGACAGACTTGAAAGCGGCAGGATATATAACAGGCGATGATTGTGTTGCGTTTGACGAAAACAGAGGGTTTACCCAAGAGGCCCTCTGTTCTTTGCATTTCGGTTAAAAAATATGTGTTTTTTATAGCTGTATTTACATTTTTGAATGGATATGTTATAATTTAAATAATAAGAAAATATTTTTTGTCAGCGTATTAATACTTAGAGAATCATATTATCTACACATAGAAAGGGAGTACATTTATGAGCAATATTGACACACCGAAAACTTTTAAGACAAAGGAGACAGCAGGCGCTGATGAAAGAACCCCATCGAAAGCGCAGTATTTCTCTTGGATCAACAAT
>CAYYRY010000007.1:9181-24835 GCA_964474245.1 uncultured Ruminococcus sp.
GAATATTTTAAATGGCTCCACGATGAATTCGGTATGCAGATAGATATTTATGCGTGGGATGCGGGAAACCTCGACGGATCTGAAAGTACTTATGAGACTCTTGATTCTCCCAAGCTGAAAGCACAGTATCCTAACGGATATGCGCCTGTTGCCAAGGTGGCATCTGAAATGGGGGTCAAGCTCGGCGTATGGTGCGGTCCGGACGGATTCGGAGACACTCCCGAGGATGCTGTTGCCCGCCGTGAGCTTATGGTATCTTTGTGCCGTGACTATAACTTCGGTCTCTTCAAAATGGATTCTGTGTGCAGTAAGCTCAGAGAAGAGAAGCAGGACGATTTTATTGAAATGATGAAGGAGTGCAGGAAGTACTCTCCTGAGCTTGTTCTTCTGAACCACAGACTTGATCTCGGACGGGGTATGCCTTATGGTACTACCACTCTTTTAGGCGGCGATGAAGCGTATATTGACGTTAATATGTTTAACATGAGGTGCGCGCCTCATCATAGAGAGAATATGTTCCACCGTATGAACCCCGAGGGGCTTACACGTCTGACGGAAGACCATGGCGTATGCATATCATCATGTATAGACTATTTTGAGGATGAGCTTGTGCTTCAGGCTTTCAGACGTTCTCTCATCCTTGCTCCCGAGATATACGGCAGTCCTTGGTTCATGCGCGATGAGGAGCACGCAAGACTTGCGAGAATCTATAATTTCCACCGCACGTACCGTGATATACTTGTTGACGGCGTAGAGCTTCCCATGATATACGGCTATCATCATGCAATGTCCAGAGGAAACGGGGAGATCATGTTCGTGACTACCGGTACCCCCACATGGGAGAGCGAGAAGCTGTATGTTAATATCAACGAAGAGATCGGTATCAAACGTTATGACGGTGAATTCACAGTATCCATCCATCATCCGTATGAAAGATTTGTCGGCACTTACCGTTACGGAGACAGAGTTGAGATCGATCTGCCGCCATTCCGTGCGGTGCTTATTGAGGTAGCCCGTGCAGAAAAAGCATATCCCATGCTCACAAACTGCAGCTATGAGGTGCTCCATGAAACAAACGGTGTTCCCGATAAGGTTAAGATCTACGAGGTATCGGGAAAGATCGACAAACTTGTTGGCGGCAAACACTTAGATGCAGACGCAGCCCTTTCGGGACTTGATCTCTTTGATAACAGAGAGGGTATACCCGTAATGCTCAGCGAGGAATCTGTAAGAGGCGAGATACCTGCTAATATCGAACATATTTACGAGGCAGCACAGTTTGCCATGGACAACGATTCACTTGAGGCGCGTTCTCTCAGGCGTTCAGGAGAGACTGCCATACCTCAGGTGAAAGCGGCAAGAGACGCATTCTTCGGTCAGCGCACGTATAAGGCAAGAGGATGTGAGGGTGCGGCTGTGTTTGACGGAAAGAAGGATACCTTCTTTGACGGAAGCCTTTTCGGTGGAAATCTTCGTGTTGACGGCGGATGTATCAGAGTTGACTTCGGAGAGGTACTTGACGTAGACTATGTTGAGATTGAGTATTTTGATCCCTTCCGTGATGATTTCTATGAGATACCCAAACAGAGGGTCGTTGCTGTTGCTGAGACATCAGAGGATCTTAAGTCTTGGAAGGCGTCATATCTTGAGGGACTTGTAACCGTATCCTGTGAGACAGTGGACGCTGTCATCACCTGTGTACATAACATAGTTCCCTGCGACGGTGAGCGCAAAAAGGTTACCTACAAGGTAGGCGGCATGGCTCGATTTATGCGTATCCCCAAGGGATATCATCATATCTTCTCAGTGACCGCTGTTAAAAACGGTGAGAAGCTTCAGCTTACGTGTCCCAAGATACTGAATATGCTTCCTGCGTTCAAGGAAGGATGTGTTGTCGGATACAGAAGCGTTGACGTGACTATACCTGCGGAAAAGGTAAGAGACGGTTCCTTCATTTCGGTCGCGCTCAAAGGTGAGTGCGGAAGAGAAGGCGTGATGGTTGCAGCAGAGCTTGACGGTAAGCTTTACGGATGTCCCGACAGATCACCTTCTTATATAGGCAATCCATGGGAGTCTCCCATAAGCAGGGTCGAGGGCCCGTATACCCATTATTTCCCCGTCAGCGAAGAAATGAAGGGAAGAAGTGTAAAAATACACATTCTTGAAATGACGGAAGCTTGCTGCAGATACGGTGTGGAGGTCTACCTCTGTGAAGATCACAGTGAGCGTGAAGGCGTTGTAAGCCTGTTTTGATATTATAGAGCGATATTATTTCAACTGAATGGAGATTGATATGAGTATTACCAATATTGTTATAACAGGAGGTCCTTGCGGTGGGAAATCCACTGCCATGAGCTGGGTTCAGAATGCCTTTACTCAGATGGGGTATAAGGTTCTGTTCATTCCCGAAACGGCTACCGAACTTATCAGCGGCGGTGTTGCACCTTGGACCTGCGGTACAAATCCAGATTATCAGAAGTGTCAGCTTAAGCTTCAGCTTGCAAAGGAGAAGATATTTCGTGAAGCGGCACAGACCATGGCGGATGAGAATATTCTCATCGTATGTGATCGAGGTACCCTTGATAACAAGGCGTATATGACGGAGAGAGAATTTGACTTTGTTCTGGAAATGCTTGACACCAACGAGGTGGATCTCAGGGATAATTATGATGCAGTATTCCACCTGGTAACTGCCGCAAAGGGCGCTGAAGAATTTTATACAACTGCCAATAATGTAGCGAGAAAAGAGACACCAGAAGAAGCCCGTTTGCTTGATGACAAACTTATATCAGCTTGGACAGGACATCCTCATTTGCGTGTTATAAATAATGAGGGCGATTTTGAGTCCAAGATGCGAAGTCTTATTGCAGAGATCTCGTCCTTCCTCGGAGAGCCTGAACCTTTTGAAATAGAGCGCAAATTCCTAATAGAGTATCCCGATCTCACTTGGCTTGAAAGCCTTGATAACTGTCAGCGTATTGAGATTATACAGACGTATCTTAACTCTGATAACGGTGACGAGATACGTGTGCGTCAGAGGGGTATCAACGGAAACTATATCTATTTCGAGACCATCAAGCGCAAGATCAGCGATATAAAGCGTGTGGAGGTCGAGCGCAGGCTTACAAAGGATGAGTATCTTGAGTGTCTCATGAATGCAGATACCACAAGACGTCAGATAAGAAAGAACAGATATTGCCTTACGTACGAAAATCAGTATTTTGAGATAGACGTATATCCCTTCTGGAACGATAAGGCGATTGCCGAAATCGAGCTTCGCGAGGAAGGACTTGACATTAAGTTCCCTGACCGTATCAAGGTCATCAAGGAAGTTACCGATGATGAGGAATACAAGAATGCTTCCTTGTCAAAGCTTTAACTGACGTTTGGATACGAACCAATTAAAATAACTGCGAAGGGCATTTGAGCAGGTTCGGTAAAAACGGATTGTGACAAAAAGCTCCACTATGGCAGAATAAATTGGCTTGCCATAGTGGAGCTTTTTGCTGTTCGATTATCAGAGAATAATGGTGTAATAAATACGACCTACAGGCACCGAATATGCGTTTATTGGTTTACTGAAATGTCAGCTTTTTCGAGAGAATATACAGTGGTGTATTGCCAATATCCCGGACAGCGACTTGATTCATCATAAGTTCTTCCTGCGGAATCACCATTCGAAAAAACAATTCCATAGTATACTTTGTGATATTCGGTAGCCAGATGGACTTCACTTTCACTGACACATTTTAAAAGAACCCCTATAAAAGATCGTCTTTGACAATGATATGATCAATTGTAAGATTGTTCACAGAGTGGTAGTATTCTATGCCTGTCGATGTTTCCAGTTTACTCCTGCAAACGATCTTATATGTATCAGCCTGAGTAATGCTATTGTATATTTCTTCCGGGTATTCAAGCTTTCTGAGGTTTATTGTGCGTTCATCGTCATTTATGACGATTACATCGGTATCATATTCAAGAGAATCAGAAATGGTCCAAAGACAGTTCCCCGGAAGATTATTGATTTCTTTCATTTCCACATGCTCCTGTGTTTCCTGAATTATTCTAGAATTGCGTCACATAATCCGGAACTTTAAAGTACGTAACGAATCAATTACGAAAACTTAATCTTCTGTAGTATCCTTATAAGGACGATTGAACTCTACCATTGCCTTGAAGTAATCTACGTGATCCTCGTGACGCTGCTTTGCCTTTTGGCCCTTGACACTTGACATTGCGGTAACTCTTCGGATAATGAGAAGCGAGTCATCAGGGAGGGAGTCAAAGACCTTATATTTTTTTGCAAAAGCAAGCTCTTTGAATTTAATGGCAAACTCGTCATACGCGCTGTCGGGAGTATATCCCAGAGCTTCTTCAAGCGTTAAGAGCAGATCGTCGCCCTTTACCTCTTCGTAAAGAGAAGGATCAAGGATACAGATTACAGACTCACCGATAAGTATTTCATTGCGGAATTTTTCGTACTCCTGTGCATTGAAGGAGTAATCAAAGCTGAACTCATATTGTGCGTTGTCTTCAGCTTCATCCGCCAAGCGGTCAGCCTCTTCTTTTTTCAGCTGTATTTGCTCTTCCGTAAAGTTGACGGTTTGCAGAATGTTTACTATCTTCTCACCGTCGTCGTTATAGTCCTTGGGCATGGTTGCCTTGAAAGCACCCATGAGGGCGGTGGTGTTCTCATAATAATGAGGACCGGCATACATTATATAGATATCGGGAGTGGTTTTTGTTGCCATCTGACCTACGCCGACGGCGATGACAAACACAAGGAACAGGGCAACTATACTGTGCCATTTGTAATGATACCAGAAATTCTCAAAGAATCCAGCTTTTTTTATTGGCTCTGCGGGGGGCTGCTCTTCAGTACTGATGCCGAGCATTCGAAGTCTTTTGGCGGCATTGGACTCTGTTACTTCCTCTTCAGGCTGAGAGACTTCCTGATTTTGCTCGTTTTTCATTTCATCTGACATGGTTGTACTCCTAACGTTAATGTATTATAAAATTATTATACATCATAAAAATGAATATTTTATTAATCAATGGTATGAGATGAAAATTTTTATCGGTCAGCGTAGAATTCTTTCATGTCGTCAAGTCTCAGCAGCATTGGAGAGCCACCGGAAGCGGCACCGGTATCAATATTAATCCAAGTATCTGTAAATATGGCGCGGCCTGCGTATTCGCTTCCGTAATACTGAGTCGGGGTATGTCCTATTACGGTTACGGTATCTTCAAAATATCTGTCATCAATTTTAGGGCGTGTCCACAGCAGATCATGGGGAGGGTATTCATTAAGGTGCTTATCCTTTTCAAAATTTCCGATGCCGCCGTGTACAAGCAGAAAGTCCCTCTCCCCCACAGTGACTTTTTCGAAAAGAGGAGAATCCTTAAGATACTCGACGATGTATCCTATAGTTTCTTTGTCGGTATTCCTGAGGGCGCGTATCGTTGGAGTAGCACCGTTGTTTGCCCAGTGCATATAAAGCTTAAGATTATCTTCGGTAAGCTCAGCAAGAGAGTCTTCCGTTACCGTACCGAAAAGAAAGTCACAGGACAGCATCATGGCTTCGTGATTTCCGAGGATCAATTCAAAGTTAGGCTGCATCATGATCCATCTGAGAAGTGCGACCCCGTCGTCACCTCTGTCGATAACGTCGCCGAGGACGTAACAGAAATCATTGTCGGAAAAGCTTGCTTTTTCAAGCAGTGCGATAAAATCATTCAGTGGATATCCGTGCAGGTCGGATGTTACGTAAGTCAAAATTTACCTCCGGAGATGAGAATTACAGTACCGTTATTTTGCTTCATTCACAGAATCTGCAATCATAACAGCACGGCTTAATTCAAATTTCATCGTATCATCCAATATCATTTCGGCAACGTTCAGTATCGTATCTGAAATTGGATATATTACTTCAGCAAGGCTTCCGCTGATAGCCGCGATGGTATCACTGTCTCCGCCGATGGATATGGCAAGACATATTATTTCTTCGTATGAATTACCTTCGAGGAATGCGACTATGGCATGAGGAACGGAACCCTGACAGGTTACGTCAAAGGTATACGTATCACGAATGGAATCAAGGGTAAAATCGATATCATAATATTTGCTTGCAAATTCTCGTACCTCGTCTTTGGTCTTACCCTGACGAAGCAGGTATATCATCTGAGCAATAACTACCGCACCTTTGATTCCTTCAGGATGGTTGTGTGTTACCTCAGCGGAGCATTTTGCAAAGAAAACTGCTTCGTCCAGGCTTTTTGCTATCCATCCGGCATAGGATGCACGCATTGCTGAGCCGTTACCAAAGCTGTTGTAAGGCTTTCTGTTTTCATCACCCAGCCACTGTCTGAACATTCCGCCGTATCCGGCACGGGAATAAAACAAACCTAATTCCACAAGTGCTTTTTCAACGTGTTCGACTAAGATATCTTCAGCCCCGGGATGGCTGATATCAAAATTCGGGATGTACATCAGTCCTTTGGACAAGCCCTTTGCTACTGCTGCGGTAAGGATCGAGTCGTCGGTAAAATAGAGGGGACGTTTTAAGATCTCATTTAATGTGGGGATGTGCTTTATGTTATTATGTTCATAGGATGAACCTAAAATATCGCCGCAAACGGCTCCGAGCATTTTTGTCATAATAAGGATACCTTTCTGAAAAAGAAGATTTGGAGATAATTAATTCTGTTTAGTCGTTATTGATTATGGATGGTTCGTTGAAGAAGGAGTTTTCAATGATCTCTTCGAACATTTCAAAGGGATTTGATGATGCCAGGGACAGGAGGATCAGGTTTTCAAAACGGTTTGCGGCATACAGCTTGGACATACCGCAACGAAGGAGCATATCGTTACATTCATCAATGAATACAAGATAGTCTCTGGAAGAATACGTTCCTTTTTCCTGAATATCAAGGGACAGTATGTAGAATTTTAAGAATACAAGGTCTTTTCGATCCACAGGCTTTTTCTGCTTAATGAGATCGTCAAGGCGGTCCTTCATCAGAAGATTCATGGTGATCTCTTTTGGGAGAGTGGTCGTCTGTGTCTTTTTACTTTTTTGTCCCTTTTCGCCGTTGTATATGGAAATAAAATCATTTGTAATAATCTTTTTACCGTCGGCGTTTACCTTTTCCGTGGTGGCGCGGGGAATACACTGAAGCATACGCTTGGCAAGCTGCTCGGTATTGGTTATCTTTTGAAGTCCGATAGCGTTGTTGATGCGTTCTTCTCTCTTCAGGCGCTGTTCCTCAGTTGTTATTTCATATGAGGTTATAAGCTCATCATTTGAAAGAAGCTGAATATCCGATCTTTCAAGAGCAGTGCTGTAAAGGCTCATAAACTCATCATATGCGGTTTTGGAAAAGCCCGTAAAATTAGAGATGTTGCTGAGTAAGAACGAATACAGATCGTCTTCTGTCCTTACCTTGATATCCATCGCAACCCGCGCATACATTGTGTATGATTCGACTTTGCTTTTTTCCACGGGGATGTTTTTCATCAGTGACAGGAAATGATTCTTTATCCTAAGAAAATCGATATAGTTGTTCACTTCATCGTTACTGTTGCAGTAATATGCTATGATCTCGTCAGGGTCTCTGAAATTGTATGTTTGCTCCGCAAGAACGTCGGTAAGGAACTTGTTGACTTCTTCGGTATTCATATGGAGAGCAAAGCTGAGCAGGAATACCTTTGATCTCAGACAGGTCGTGGTGACCTTGAGCAGTCGTTTGGCTTCAGCTCTGTTGATACCAAGCAGATATGTTCCGTCAGCGACGGTGTTGTATTTTTCTGCAATGTACATGAATACTTCTGTGTATTCTTTGATATCGTCTTTTGTGATATCATAATCGGGGGCACGGTAATTTTTCACGGTGAATGTGCGGTTATCGGGCAATTCGAATACGTAAGCGTTTTTTTCTTTGTCGTATCCGTTACTGAACTTTCCGCACAGGTAACGCCGGAGAAGGAGGCCGAGAGGCATAGAGCACCTGATATCCTTCAGATATCCGATGATATCCTCTTCATTCTGTGCAAGGGAAGTTAGACCGTCTTCAATGTCGAATATTCTCTGTTCAAATTCGGCAAGTGACAGCTCTATCTGTTGTGTGTAGCCGTCATTAAAAGTGTTTGACATAACGTCACCTCATTATTATAATCTTACATGGGCGGATAATGCTTGTGAATCAAATGCGTATTTTAACGGTTTAAGAGATCTGATGCGTATGCAATATTCTCTAAAACAATTTTATATGCGGGGTCCGTTGTGCGTATGTTGACCTTATAGATCTCTTTTGCCAATGTCAATTGCTCGATGGCATCCTTGTAATCTTCTTTATAATTTATGAGACAGACTGCAAGACCGTTAAGGCATTGTGCATGGAGAATCGTTTCATTTAAGTGTGAATTACGGATGAGTTTATTTATTCTGCAAAAATAATTATAAGCATAAGACAGATCGATATTTAAGAACATTGACGCACAGACGACCAGAAACATTATTCTTTGCTCTGAATTGTCTCCGAATCTTTGAGAGTACATATCATCGTATTTTTCGATGTAAGCAACACCGGTATCAATTCCCTCGGTTTTTATAAGGACTCTGATGAAACATACCTGATATTTCATCAGCGCCTGTGCAGTGGGATCATATTCGGGGGCATAATCGTCGAACAGATCGGTCAAGGTTTCGATACACAGATCATACTCTTGCTTTGCCTCATAAAGCATAGCCAAGATGAATTTGAAAGTACAGTTTTCAATAAGATTACCGCTTCGCAGATTTTCATGGGCATGAGCAGCTTTTTTTATGTACTTGTCAGCTGTTTCAATATCATTCAGACAAAGTGAAGCATAACCGTAATTATGGCATACAATTATACCGAGAGACGTTGTGGCATCCAGTATCTGCGGCCGTATAGCAATTATACGTTCAAGATAATCTCTGCCTTTTTTGTAATTTCCCGTATTAATATAGGTGGTTGCAATATTGTTGTACAAGGTAATATAGCTTTCGTCAGGCATATTGCAGCTGTTCAGAATTTGTTCGGCATCATTAAAATCCTTCATTGCACTGTCATAGTCTTCATTGCAGCTGTAGTACATACCGCGTTCAAGCAGGAGGGCAAATCTCAGGGTAGAATGTAACCTTAAAGAGTTATAACGTTCCGTGAGAATATTGATAGCGTTTATGAAGTTTCCTCTGCGGTATTGAATTTTTGCTTTTACTCTGCTCAGCTTGAAGAGCCACTGATCTTTTGCATATGACTCTTTAAGTGTGCTTATATATTCGAGTGCTGAATCGGCGTATTGCTGCGCCATTTCCAGATTGCCGCGCTGTTCACAGCAGATGCTCATAATAAACTTAGCCTGACTATGTTCAAAGGGAGTCAGATTTTGCTTTTTCAGAATCAATTTGCAATGGTGTTCTGCTTTTTCGTATTCACTGAACTCACAAAGCAACAAAGCATACGTTGTGGAAAAGTCAGACACCGCTTCACTTCCGTTGAACATCCTTACGTCAAGCTTATCCACAATGGCTTTGGCATCATATACCCTTGATTGAGTTATGAGACAATTCGCAAGAATAAGATTTGCTTCAAAATAGGTGTATGAATCACGCTCGTTTATAGACGTACAGATGTCGATTGCTCTTTGGACACACTGAATGGAATAGTCAATGTCTTCACAGAAATTCAGATATGCTTCCGATATCATGCTAAGGAACTTTGCCATTTCCATAGACTTAGTGCCGAAGGTGGTTTCAATAAATGCAAGATGCTCGGATATGAGTCTTTGGGATTCATCGGTGTTGCCTGCCATCAGACAGTACAGCCAACGGTATTTGTTATAATAGTTCTTGTAGATCGGGGATTCTTCTCCGAAGATCCTCTTGTTTTTAGCACACATCTCTTCCCAGCAGACGAATGCCGCCTCAAAGTCACCGATGGAAAGTGCATTCTGAAGGATCTTGTCGTCATCTTCTTCGTCATCATCCACGTCTTCGGAATATTCAGGGAATGATTGATATATTATTTCCTTGTACTTTTGCGCCTTTTTCTCAAGATCAAGCTCGGCACATAATCGTATGATATCCTTACATATATCATACACGTTATCGGTCAAAGAATGGAATTTTGCATATCGGTATGCTTTTACCAACAGCGAATAAGCCTTTTTATGATTGTGATTGTCGGAATAGCAGTACGCTATCTTCGTCATGGAATCAAGTACCGTGTTGTAGTCTCTGTTGGTGATCCTCTTTCCTTCACGTATGGATAATTCATAATACTTGATCGCTTCCTTCAGACTTCCGAGCATTCTTTCGGCTTCGCCCAAAAGGTAATAGATCTGAGGCGTTAAGGAGTGAGACCTTGAAGCCATTTCCATTTCGATGCATTCCAAAAAATACTTTTTTGCATTGTTGAGATTGCAGGTGTTGGTATAAGAGCGACCTATCATGGCTTTAACCAAAACGCGTCTGTCATATGGCTCGTTAGCAAAACGCCTGTTAAGGTGAAGGGCGTATGAAAGCTTTTGCTTGGCAACTGTGATATGGTCCATGATATCGGGGAAACAGTAATTTTCAAGGTTTTCCACGAGATTATTGTAGCAGTCACCTATGGGGAGACTGTCGTCATCAGCGAGGATGTCGGAGACAAGGGGATGGATCGTGATTTCCGTATCGTTGTATCTCTGTATCCAGCCTGAATCTATCAGCTTATTTACCGACTCCGACGTAACGGAAGGAGTATCGCAGTAGGATACGAAGGTATCAAGCTTTATTCCTTCCATGGGTATCAGAGACATACATTTTAGTATTTCACTTTCATCTGATTCAAGGGAGCTGACGTTGAATATTGTTGTCAGGTGAGAATAGATCTTGTTATAGGAAACGGTCTCCTCGCCTGAGATGTCGTAATCGTGAAACACTTTGGTCTGCACTTCAGACAGTGTGTTGCTTTCAAGCTTATGAAGCATCTCCTGTACGGATATTCCGGACTGCCTGATGGTTGAAGCGATAAGAATAAGTATAAGTGTGTTGCGGTCAATGGTGTCTATGAGCTTATCAAGGGAAGCATCCACCGACGTTTCGGGAATATCGGAATGGAGGCAGAAGAGCTGTTTACATTCATCGTGGGAGAGCTTTGATAAAGCCAGCACTTTATCACGGTAATAATTAACGGCAGGTATACATCTGGTCGTAAAAATTACCTTGAAGGAACGGTTATTTACCGGGAGAAAATCTCTCAGATGTTCATCGTGGGTGACGTTGAAATTGTCTATTATCAAAAGGGTACGGTTGTCTGATGCCTGAAGGACCTTCAGCTTTTCTTTTGCGAGGTTTCGCCAGTTTTTATAGTCCTCGTCATTGATGCCTTTTACGGGAAGGCCGGCAACCAGTTCAAGAAGGGAGGTTGAGTACTTACAGAACTGAACAGTATGATACTTGGAGGAATAGGCTTTTACGTACATTTTGGCAAGCTCGGATTTACCGAGACCGCCGATGGAACGGATGAATGCGAATCCGTGCTCGTCAAGGAGTCTGTCAAGCTCCTTCAGAGAGTCACGGCGTCCTACGGAAAATGCGGACGGCTGCCATTTAGGCATATCCATTAAATAAACTTCATTTCCCCCTGAGGTGAGACGGATCAGCTTTTGCAGATGTTCTTTAAGTTCAGCGGTTGTTTGGTATCTGTCCCATTTTGATATTTTGAGGGTATGCTCAAAGAGGCTTTCAAGCTCATATTTAACTATGTGGGACGTGCTTTTCAGCAAGGGGCAATCATCAACTTTAATTTTTGCTTTATGCTGAAGCTCTGCATTTGTCGGTGCTCTGCCGAAAAGACGCAGGAACAGCATTGCGGCGATCTCAAAGATGTCGGTGTGTATGCCTATTGCTGAGACGTTACAGGTTGAAAGCTCCGGAACGTAATAATCTTCGGGAGAGGGGACGAGGAGCTTAGTCTTATTTCTGAAGGCATCTATGGGGGTAAGACTGTCATAGTCGAACAGCTTTACGATATCGGAAACGCCTTCAAGGATAAGTATATTTTTGGGCTTGATATCAAGATGAAGGTAGTTTGCCTTGTGATATTGCTCAACTGCTTTTGTTACGGTGAGCATGAGCTTCAGTACCGTGTGAAGGTCGGAATCTTCTATCTTGTCATAGCTTCTGCCGTGATCATAGGATGTCATGGTATATACGGTATTGTTGGCTTCGCATATTCCGAGCAGGATAGGATGATACTTAGTAGCTGAGGGATTATCGGCAAGGTAATAGTTTATGTCGCGGTACATACACTTGAACTTCGATACGTCATCGTTGAACTTGTCACGATATTCCTCAGGTACCTGCAGACTCTGACCGTCTCTCAGGGGAGAGGAGGAGCTTTCCAAATAAACAGGGCAAAATTCCTTGATAATACATTTATGAGTAATATCATTATCCTCACAATATACAGTCTCATAAGCAATACAGCTTCCGCCTATGCCGATGATTCTCATTATCTGAAAATTTACGGACCTGCCGAGCAGGGGAAGGGTAATAACCGACGAGACTTCAAGATTTCTGTTCATTTGTTAAGATCCTTTCAGTTCAAGCTGACTTTGTGACAGACATATTGCGACGGACTTCGTAATATGATTATATCATATTGTAAAGAATAAATGTGATTTGAAATTACCGTATAAGATTTATAGATTATCAAATAAATTATACCATAATACAGTAATAAATACAACTTCTATGTTGGATTTTGGTGTGTACTTAAGAATAATAAAGTATTAGTCGAGTATATTTATGACGGTCAGCTTTTTTGATGCGGCATAGTCAAGGGCAGATTTTGTGCCGCTTTTACGGGTTGTTGGGGCGAGTTTTTCATCGTAATATACGACACAGAAGCTGCTGGAATCTATCATTTCGCGGTTGCGCTCAACGTAGACGGCTTTGCCTGCACCGCGTAGTTTTTCGGGATAGTATGTGTCCTCATAGGATTTTAACAGATATGATCTGTAGCCGTCATCAATATAGGGGAACTCCGCCCTTACGTAGACTCGTCTTACGTGGGGGTATTTTTCTTTTAACATAGTAACACATTCAAGGCACAGACTGTCAAAGCTGCTTTTGCTTCCGAACAGGAAGGTGTCTACGTTTTCGTAGATTATCAGTTTTTCGATGCTTTCGGTAAGTCGCGCTTTCAGTTCTTCCGTCACGGGGATGGTTCTGTGTCCGAAGAAACAACAGGTAGTGTTTTGCATATATACTTCTCCAAAGTAAATAATATTTTACTTATTATACATTATCTTTCACTTAAAGTAAATATATCTGCAGTTGTGAGCTATAATATTTAGCTCTGATTTTAGGTAATATATATGTATAAAGTCAAGTAAAAGGGGCACGAAATGAAAACAGAATTTCCGGAAAAGTATATTGCTCTTGGTTTTAAGATTTCATACTACAGAAGAAAAGCCGGTTATACACAAGAGTATTTTGCAGAGCTTATTGACAAAAGTGTAAGCTTCGTAGGACAGGTGGAAGGCCCCGGTACCGTGCGCGGTGTTTCCCTTGAAACACTTTTCAAGATCGCTCAGGTGTTGAAAATACCTCCCGCTAAGTTGCTTGAAGAAGATTGAGATGTACCTAAAAACCTCTCTGCCGAAAAGGTCGGCAGAGAGGTTTTTAGGTATTCTTATTAATCGATCTGCAGGATAAACTCAATAATGAAGCAGGAGCTCCATGAGAAGTGGTCGTTGCCGCAGCCGAGACGGGGGAGGGAATCGTAGTTCTCGTGGATATTGGGGAGGAGATCGTAGCACATACTGAGGATGTATTCCTTGATCTCACGGGCGGTTTCAACGTAACCGTAGTCGTAGAGACCCTTGGTTGCAAAGAATGCGACGTTGAGCCAGGTGAGACCTCTCCAATAATTCTTGTCGTGACCGGGATCGTCGTAGGCTACGGAGGGCATACCGGGGTAGAACTTGGACGTATCTCTTGCAATGCGATGCATGGACTCGGCGCGCTCCTTTGATGCTGTGCCGATGAACAGAGGCATGATGCTTGCGGGGGAGAGTACGGTGCTGAACTCACCCGTGTGGCGGTTTTTGTCAACGTATGCGCCGATAGTCTCGTCGTAGAGATTATCTTCAACTACCTTTGTGAGAGCGAGCTCCTTTTCCTTCCAGGCAGCGGAGACGGAAGAGCCTTCGCCGAGGATATCAGCCATTTCAGCCATGGAACGGTAGAAGAGTATCATGTAGCAGTTGAGGTCGATGGGGTGAAGCTCGACGATGGGCCATCTGTCCCATCTGGGGGAGTTGTCCCAGCCCGACTCGTAACGTGCCGCCTCGTAATCGTCCTTCTCGATATCGTACTGAGCTGAGTAATAGAACATAAGTCCGTCGTATCTCTCGGTGGTGAGGAATTTTTCGTATCTTACGGAACGGTCGTAGTTACGGCGGAGGAAGTCAACGTCTCCCGTACGGTGGTACATGGTGAGTATACCCCAAGGGAATACGGGGGGCTTTCCTGCATTGTCCGCAAGGAAGCCGCGGAGGGTAATAACGTCGGGGAGCATACCGTTTTCGCACTGGTACTTGGCGAAGCAGTCGATGGTGTTCTGGGCGAGAACGCTGTCGTAGCGGGATACGGTCATGCCATGGAATACGGAGTCCCAGTTCCACAGTCCGGGGCAGCCGAGCCACGGAGAGATGGCGGGGATGTCACCCCAGGGCATATTTTGCGGTCGAGAGTATTTTCCGCAAGCACCTCGTGTGCGCGTGACATGAGTGCAAGGTCACGCTCCGATACTTTGCCCTCATACTGACTGAGCCATTCTTCTTTGGTGAGTGTGTACATATGTGTTCGTCCTTTCTGATTAAGCGGTTCTTTATAATAAGTATAACATTATACAGTAATATTTTCAAGTATTTGTCGATACTCTTTGAACGGTCAAGCGCAAAATTTGTGATCATGAAGATTCCGTAGGGGGCATAAAAACAGTCATAATGATTCTAATTGTTATTACTCATGAATATCTGATGTTGTTGACATAACGTATAAATTTGTGATATAATTTATGTGTAGCATTAGTTTTGGAGGAGACTATGAAAGTATATTTTGATATAATATCTACCTGTGATATTTGCTTTGAGACTCACATTCCGAGAAGACAGCTTGAATCCTATAAGGTAATAAAAGACAGAGTACCTCTTGAGGAGCGTGTTCCGGGGGAGTTGTCCCGTTATCTGCATTTTGATGAGTACGTTAAAGACGAAGCGGGTGACGTTGTCGGAGTAAAGTTTACCTGTAATTGCGGTGACAGCGACGGAAATCCGGTAAGATACAAGGAAGTATTGGCGTATCCGGGGGATGAGGTGAAATTTACCCACGATTTCATGTCTATAGACGATGACGGCTATCCCGAGGAAAATTGTACGTTTGTAAGCTTTAAGCTTGAGTGGCACGAGGAATGACGGAGTTTTCTTTGTCGGTTTATTATAAAACTGCAGAGTTAGTAAACAAGTGATCGGTAAAGCAACAAAACACCCTATGACTTTTGACGGTCATAGGGTGTAATTTTCGTGTGTGCTCGGCACGCGTTACAACTTGGCGGTGAAAGTCCGCTACAGAC
>CAYYRY010000008.1:0-17036 GCA_964474245.1 uncultured Ruminococcus sp.
GTGTTACGGACATAATTCTCACGTCCCTCCGCACAGGCGGCGGCAAAGGCTGCCACGGACACAAGATTCTCCGTTCCTGATCTGAAACCCTTTTCTTGTCCCCCACCGGGAATTACGGGAGCAATATTCTTCTTTTTCACCGTATCTGCTGTAATATACAGAGCACCCGCACCGCGGATGGAATGTATCTTATGTGCGCTGACGGCAATGGAGTCCACACCAAGGGACAAGGGGGTAAATTTTGTTTTCATGAATCCCTGTACAGCATCACAGTGGACGTGAGCATCGGGACGGGAAGCATGAACTATGGATGCGGCACGCTTTACGTCGTAGAGGGCACCGGTCTCGTTGTTCACAAGCATAAAGCAGGCAAGAAGTGCACTGCAAGGCTCAGAGACGGCACGGCGCAGGGCATCAAGATCAAGCTCTCCTCCGACGGTGGGAATGCGTATTATCCGCCATGAACGTGACTCAAGAATACCGGCAGGCATCTCGATGGATGGATGCTCACCGTCGGTCAATATCATAACGGGACTCTTTCCCTCACCGACGCGCTTCTTTGCACAGTCAAAGCCAAGCGTTGCCAAACAGTTTGCCTCAGTGCCTGATGATGTAAAGATAAGCTCTCCGCCTGCAGTACGTCTTACTCCGAGAGCGTTAAGCACAGCTTCACGGGACAAGTCAAGCAGACGCCTCGCTTCCATACCCATGGTATGACGGGAGGAGGGATTCCCCCACACATCAACCGCTTCACATATTGCCCGCTTAACCGTCTCGGACGGAGAAGTGGTAGCGGCGTTATCGAGATAATGAATAATATCAGCCATATCAGAATTTGAACTCGGAGGTTATCTTATTGAATGTCTCAAGGTGAGATTCATATTTATCCGGAGTTGCCGTATAGGTAATGATATATACAACACCGCCGTCGGTAACAGCCGCCACCTGATGGTATGTATACTGAACACTGCCGATCTTTGCGCTGTAAACATATTCCTTGGCATTTACTCCGTCAAGCACGGTATCGGCTCCGACCTTGATCTCCTTATATTCAGTACAAGCCACGGCAAGGTCTGCCTTATTGATTTCCCACCACTCGTCAACGGTACTGTTGGAATATTCAAGCTCGTAGGAAGTCACACATACATTGGTCTTGTCCTCGTCGGAAACGTGGGCGGATGTGTATCCGGTCTGCACGTCGATCTTCCAATCCTTGGGGATAAAGAGGCTGTATGACACAGCATCACCCGATGCAAGCTTCATGCCGTCGGGGACATTATCGTCCTTTCCGCAGGACACGAGAACACAAAGCACAAGTGACAGCACGATAATAAGAGAAGTTATTTTTTTCATGGTAATTATACCTCATTACTATATCAATATGTGATTAAAGTTTTCCTAGTTTCCTGTATTATATCGCATCCCGTACTTTATTTCAATGAGTAATTTGTAAATATACAGAAATTGATATATGAACAGGGTACCGTAAAGTGACCGCACACAAAAGACAAAAATGTTTTCTATCCTGTCCGACACATTTTGAATCAGCAAATCTCGTTAAAAGCCGAACGTATTGTTTACCGAGTTCTCTCCGAAAGTCTTTACTGCCATTCTATACATGGCTTTTGCGTGAATACGATCATGCCAAACGAATCTGCGAAGGACTTTTTTCAGCGACCATTCTTCATTATAGCTTCCGAGAAATACCTTATTTGAAAGATGATCGCTGTGCTTTTCCAATTCGCTGAACCCGTCAAGTCTACATTCCAATATAGAGCCGTCACTTGTCGTCTTCACACCTATTTCCCCAAAATAGTACGGATTCACACTTTTAGTGTGTTCATACATTTCATTGGCCGTCCTCGGTCTTTGACCCAAAAAGGTTTTTCTCCCTTCAATACAGCTCGAATCTTTATCCGTTATAGAATCATACATCAGTTGAAAGTCCAAGGCGGATTTCAAAGCCAATGCTTTCAATCTCAGATATTCTTCCGGGGTAAGCGGTTGTTTTTCCGTGCTGAAGATCGCATCGGAATCAGCATCACAAATGTCAAGGGAAGAGTTATGCTCTTCCGCAATAACAGGATCGATATCCTCCGCCGCGTTTTCTCCCGTCCAACGCAGGTAAGACAAAATCTCACCCGGCATTTTTGAAAGTGCTTCATCTAAAGATGCTCCGCGCGTAAATGCACCTACATGATCTCGTGCATAAAGTAAAGTGTCGTTTCCGTTATGTTCCCATATACACTGAATCTTCATTTTCTTTCCTCCCGCAAATTCAAATCGCTACGGTAGTAACCAGACGGATTATTAACGATATATTTTATACACTCACTGTAACCCTTGCGTATATCCATAGTTTGTGTCTTTCCCACGTCACAAATACTTCCTAAGCCGTGCCTCAACCTCGTCCGTGCGGAGTCTGTCTTCGATATACGCCCGTCTGAGCAGCTCACGGGGCAGGTACGGGTCGTATTTATTAAACGCAGGGGCTTCGTTTGCCACCACAAGCTCCTCAGGGTCAATACCGACACTTGAAGCCTTGGCAAGATGACGAAGAAGCTCGTCACCGTCTCCTCTCTCAAGCTTAAAGGTCATATAGCAGCACCCCTCAAACTCCATATCGTGGAGTCCGAACTTCCCTCCGTTTTTCGCCACAAAACGGCGCATGGTGCGGAAACTTCTCGTACCCAGCCACGGGAAATATACCCACGTTACGCCTCCGATACAGATCATGTCCCTTTCGGTCATTCCCGTATTACGGGCAACCGCACGGGCAGTGCGAAGCCTCTTCAGCGCATCGGGCTTCAGATAAGGATACTCCGTGTCCTCGCACAGTACCTGTCGCATACGCTCAAGTATTCTCGTGTGTATCTCACCGAAGTCTCCCGGCCACGACACCTCCATCTTTCCCTTGACGGGATGAACGTACACAAGGCGGCGCGCCACGTCACATTCCTCTACCTCCCACACTCTTCCCGCAAGGGCAAAACGGTCTCCCGGCGGAGGTGCGGTGGTAATAGTGCCTATCTCCTCGGACTCACATCTCACGGTAAAGTCCTCGGAATCCTTAAACACCGCGAAGAACTTGAAGGAAGAAGTCAGCTTTTCACCTCTCAGACCTACGATAAGCTCACCTTCGTCGGTCATTTCAAGGTAGTCGTTTTCTATCATATGGTAAAGGAGTAGCTTGTAGTCATCCTTTTCCACGAATTCGAATGGAGGAAGCGTCATTATCTTCGACGCAAGGCGGGCGGGAGTCATGGCGCCGTTCCCTGTGAGTGTTGACAGCGTCTGCTGGAAAAGCAGGCTGTACGGACACTTCACTCTGCGTGGCGGCTCAATGAATCTTTCCTCGATATAAAGCTGTACTACAGCGATCGCACGGAGAAGCTCCCATGGAATGAGCTGAGGAAGGGGTGCATTGGGCAGCGGCTCCTCCTCGCGGAAGACCATCATCATCTCCGACACGTCTCCCCTTCTGCCCGACCTGCCGAGCCTTTGCAAAAACGAGGACACCGTAGTAGGTGCACCCATCTGAACGACTCTTTCAAGACGTCCGATATCAACACCAAGCTCCAGCGTGACAGTAGCGCAGGTGACAGCATGATACTCATCCATCTTCATCTTCATTTCCGCCTCTTCTCTGAGAGAAGCAGAGAGGTTTCCATGGTGGATAAGGAAAATATCAGGCTCGCGGCGGTATTCCGCGATCTGTCGTAGGGTCGCGGTAACGTACTCCGTCTCCTCGCGGGAGTTGGAGAAAACGAGAGCCTTTTTGTCCCTCACGCAGTCGTATACGTACTCAAATCCCGCGTCTATATGGAAGGTCTCTCCATCCTTCGGCTTTTCCTCAGTAACCTCCTCAGGCATCTCGGGAATATCCCTCACGCCTTCAAGTGTAAGCCTTACGTTTTCCTCCGCCTCGGCGGAAACGGGTGCGTTGTTTATGAAGAAATGCTCCATACCAAGTCTCATTCGCACCGACCTGTCCGTTGCCGTGGGAACAGCGCACCGTCTCGTGCCTCCCGATGACAGCCAATCCGCCGCCGCTTCAAGGTCACCGATGGTTGCGGAAAGACCTATACGCCTGGGATCCACTCCTGCGGCATCGGAGAGACGGGAAAGCTGACAGATTATCTGATTTCCCCTGTCCGTCCCCGTAAGGGTATGTATCTCGTCGATTATAACGTATCTGAGATCCCCGAAAAGGCGGGGAAGGTCGTTGGATCTGCGGATAAGCATCGCCTCAAGGGACTCGGGTGTTATCTGAAGTATGCCCGACGGGTTGTCAAGGGCCTTCGTCTTGTGGGATGCAGCAACGTCGCCGTGCCAATGGTATACTGGAATGTCCGTCATGTCGCACAGCTCGGTTATACGGGCAAACTGATCGTTGATAAGGGACTTCAGCGGAGCTATATAAAGTGCGCCGAAGGACTTCGGCTTGTTTTCAAAAAACTGAGACAGTATGGGAAAGAGCACAGCCTCGGTCTTACCCGACGCCGTTGACGAAGAAAGAAGCAGGTCGTCTGCCCCCGCAAATATCACACGGGCAGCCTCTAATTGCATTTCGTGAAGGGTCTCCCAACCGCGGGAATATATAAATTCCCGAATAAAGGGTGAATACGAATAAAAAATCTGTTCCGGTGTCATATTTACCTCCAATAATCCTATACGGTCATTCTTACTTACACTTCCTCATAATACTTGGCATACCCATTCTCGCGAAGGTTTTTCAGCTCCTCCGCCAATACTGCTTCAATCTCACTCAGGGCATCCTTCAGTACCTTGGGTCGGTATTCCTTTTTACCTCTTATAACTTTTAAAAGGGGAAGTTCAAAGGTGACTAAATCGTCCTTGCGCGTGCCGCACAGTGTAAGTGACATTTCAAATATGTAATTATTATTCGGTCTTTTGATCTCCCCGCCGTAGGAAAACTCCACCTTAAGGGATATCCCGCAGTCACCGAAGTCATCCGCATAACGCTTCAGCACCTCGTGGACGGAACCTTTCATTTTTCTTTCCGCCTCATTTGCCGCCGACGGGTCCCTCGGCGCGGTCTTTGCTCTTCTGCGGCGTGCGAAAAAACCGTCATCGTCAATGGTATCGTCCCAATATTTCTCAATAACACGAAGGTTAGGAAAAATGTATTTCATACAGATCTGCCTTTCCCAATAAAGAGGTACTCCCCCGATACGCGGGGGAATACGGTAAACTTAAAATACAATATCGTCTATGGTTATCTTCCTCGGCTCATATTCTCCTGCAGGTGCACCCGGCACAGGCTCTGCCTGATCATCCTCGGAAGATGAGACTGTAACAGATCCCGTAAATTGTGAGGCACCTGTAATATCTGCATAAGTGCGGTCGGGATTCTGCAGAAGCAGGTCAAGGAGAGACACGTAATCTCTGATTATCTCTCGGGGAGTGATCATGACATCTGCACCTGCACGGGACAGGGAATTCTTCAAAAATGCCGTCATTTCCTCGTCCGTGATCCGCGCATCCCATTTGTGATACTGAGAATGAAGGGCGGTAAGACGCATCATAAGAGCAAGCAGCTCAGCATCCGACAGCCTCTTCAGACGGATAAGGGGCCCCATCATGCTCTTCAGCGGAGCTCCGTTCTCTCCTGCAGTAAATCTGCTGTCGCAAAGGCGGCTTCGGAGAGCCTCGTAGCTGAACAGGCCGCGTCTTGTGTCCTCAAGGAACTGCGGCGTTCCGCCAAATACCAGCATCAGACCTTCTGCCTTTCCCTGCATGGTATCGTTGTACATGGATAGTATCTTCTCGTAATTTGCCTCACGGGATATGCGGTTGGATATCTTATAGAGGTTTACACCCTCGTCGATGAAAACGCAAAGTCCCGCGTATCCGACCTTGCGCACAAGGGCGCAGATCAGCTTGATGTGATCATACCAGTTTACGTCGTTTATTACGGACACGGTGCGAAGCCCCGTTGCGCTTCTCGCCTCGGTCTTTGTTCCGTACTCGCCGCGAAGCCACCTTAGGCAGGCAGACATCTTTCCGTCGTCTCCCTCTCCGTAAGCCTTGCAGTATTCGCTGACCACAAGGGCAAAATCAAATCCGCCCACTCCTGCCTCCAGGGAACGGGAATCCGCAATTATCTCAGCACTCAGACGTGCCGCAAAGGCAGGGTCCCCGTGGGACATTCCTTTAGCCGTAAGCTTCTCCGCAATCATTGAATACCAACGTCCGATTATGGCAGGAAGCGCCCCGCCGTCGGGGGATGATTTGCAGGAAAGATTGCGTATCAGCTCGCGATACGTGGCAAGTCCGCCCGCACCGCTGAGCCTTCTTTCGGGAGAAAGATCGCAGTCTGCAGTGACGAATCCATGGTCTGCGGCATATCCGCGCATAAGCTGTATGAGGAAGCTCTTTCCGGAGCCGTAACGGCCTATTATGAATCTTGTGGCACCCTCTCCGTCGGCAACACGGTCGAGATCAGACGCGAGAGATGTGATCTCGTCAACTCTGCCGATGGCAATATACGGTGCGCCGGTGCGGGGAACGACTCCCGCCGACACGGATGAAAGCAGAGTCCCGAGCACTCTGCGAGGAATTTTTTCTGTATTCATTGTTTCTCCGTTATATAGAAATTATATTTTACCATCAAAGTCTGTTCGTTTAAGACTTCTTCCCCTTGGGCTTTGCTCCCCTCTTCGGGGGCTTCTTGGCAACTGCCCAGCCCTTGCTTCTCTTTTCGCCTGCTCTGACCTTTTCCTTCTTCGGAGCATTCTTTGAAGCACCTGATCCTGCAGCTCCTCCCTTGGAGTCGTGCCTTGCTGTACCATCTGCCGCTTTCTTCCCCTTGGATGAAGACTTGTGCGAGTTATCGGGTGCCCCCGACAAAAGCTCCTCCAGCATCTTCTTTCCCTTTTCAGAGCAGTACTTCTCCGCCTCCTTTATGAGAGGGCGGTTTTCTCTGCGTCTCCACTGAAGCAGCGCACGTTGGAGCTGTTTTTCACGGTAATCAGTAGGTGTATATATCTCCTTACCGGTAAAGGGATCAACTCCCGTGTAGAACATGACCGTGGATGCGGTCCCCGGTGTGGGATAGAAGTCCTGTACCTGCTCAGGCGCAAGTCCTATCCGTTTGGTATAAAGCGCAAGCTCCGCAGCATCATCCATGGTACTGCCCGGATGGCTGGACATGAGATACGGCACGAGATACTGCTCAAGACCCGCCTCCTCCGAAAGCTTGAAGAACTTCTCACGGAAACGGTCGTAGGTCTCAATTGACGGCTTGCCCATCATACGGAGGACCCCTCCTGAACAGTGCTCCGGTGCTACCTTCAACTGACCGCTGACATGACGGGAAACGAGCTGACGGAAGAAGCTGTCGTTCTTGTCACACAGCATATAGTCAAATCTGATACCCGAGCGCACAAATACCTTTTTTACTCCCTTCACCGCTTCAACGCGGCGTAGAAGCTCGGTGTACTCGCTCTCATCAGCTATAAGATTTTTACATGGTCTCGGTGCAAGGCACTTCCTGTCAGGGCAAACTCCATGCTCCTTTTGCTTTTCGCAGGCGGGATAACGGAAATTCGCCGTGGGACCGCCCACGTCGTGGATATAACCCTTAAAATCAGGCATTGCGGCAATCTTCTCAGCCTCTGCCACAACTGACTCAATGCTTCTCGATCTCACCGCGCGTCCCTGGTGGAACGCAAGGGCACAGAAGTTACATCCACCGAAGCAGCCTCTGTTGTGTGTAATGGAGAACTTCACCTCTCGAATGGCGGGGATACCTCCTTCCGCCTCGTACATGGGATGATAATCCCGCATAAAGGGCAAAGCGTATACGCGGTCAAGCTCTTCCCTTTCAAGGGGCGGCATAGGGGGATTTACCACCACGGCACGGTCGCCGTAGTATTCGATTATTGCCTTGCCGTATACGGAGTCGTTGTTCCTGTACTGTCGTCTGAAAGCCTCAGCATAAGCCGCCTTATCAGTTTTAAGAACATCGTAGTCGTATCCGGGACACGGCTCCTCCTCGGTGGCGCGATCAACGGGATAATGGGTCTCTACACCGCTTCCCGTTTTGCAAACGTAAGCAGTACCTCTGACGTCGCGTATCTTCTTTACGGGAATTCCGCGGTCAAGGAGCTTCGCAAGGCGCACCACTGTCGCCTCTCCCATACCGTACATCAGTATGTCCGCCCTTGAGTCTATGAGAATACTTCTTCTGATTGAATCTGACCAATAGTCATAATGAGCAAATCGTCTGAGGGAGGCTTCAAGTCCACCGATAAGTATCGGCACGTCGCCATAGGCTTCCCTGATGCGGTTACAGTATACGATAAGAGCTCTGTCGGGACGGTAGCCTGCTTTACCACCGGGAGAATAATAGTCATCGTTGCGACGGCGCTTTGCGGCGGTGTAGTGGGCGACCATGGAGTCTATATTCCCCGAGGACACGAGGAATCCGAGCCTCGGCTTTCCGAAGCGTTTGAAATCATCGGTGTTTTTCCAATTGGGCTGGGGAAGTATGGCACAAACAAAGCCTGCCTCCTCAAGGACGCGGGTAATAATTGCACATCCGAATGACGGATGGTCAACGTAAGCGTCACCGCATACGTAAACGAAATCGGGTACGTCCCTTCCAAGCGCCTTAACTTCTTCTCTTGTAACGGGTAAAAACGGCATAACAATCTCCATTCTGCCATACGGCATTACAAAACGGATAACTAACTGTCCGATGTAAAAAAGTCTATAATAATATTGTACCATATACGGTGTTTTTTTTCAATATGAAAATAAGGCAAAAGAAAATTTGTTCGCCTCAATTTATTAAGCTTTATTTCATCTGTCTTTCACACGACTTTACACAGATTTAACATAATCCATAAAGCAGACATAACCTATGGGATGTACAATGTTGGAGAACGTGTGATTTCACGGAAATTCGCACAAGTTTTGTTAAACTCGCCGCATCAGCGGCTGATTGGAGAATTCAAATGACAATTTTTGACGTACTTACTCTTATAGGCGGTCTTTGTCTCTTCCTGTTCGGAATGAACGTAATGGGACAGGCACTCGAAAAAAGAGCCGGCGGCGGTCTTCGTGACCTGCTCGGCAAGATGACAACAAACAAATTCGCAGGTTTCCTTACAGGTCTCGGCGTTACATCCATTATCCAGTCCTCCTCCGCAACTACCGTTATGGTAGTAGGCTTCGTTAACTCCGGACTCATGACGCTAAAGCAGGCGATCAACGTAATCATGGGTGCCAACGTTGGTACAACCGTTACGGCTTGGATCATCTCCCTCGGCGGTATATCCGGCGACAGCCTCGCACTTAAGCTTCTGAAGCCCATGTCCTTCACCCCCGTCCTCGCCCTTGTAGGTATCATCCTTTATATGTTCTGCAAGAGCGACAAGAAAAAGGACGTTGGAACCATCCTCCTCGGCTTTGCGGTTCTCATGTTCGGTATGGACATCATGACGGGTGCCGTTTCCGGACTTGCAGACATTCCCGAGTTCCGTAACCTCTTCTTAATGTTCCAGAACCCCATCCTCGGCGTTCTCGCAGGTGCCCTCCTTACAGCGGCTATCCAGTCCAGCTCCGCTTCCGTCGGTATCCTCCAGGCACTTACCGTTACCGGTGCAGTTTCCTACGGCGCGGCTATTCCGATCATCATGGGTCAGAACATCGGTACCTGTATCACCGCTATCCTTGCGTCCTTCGGTACAAACAGAAACGCTAAGCGCGCCGCTCTCGTTCACCTTTCTTTCAACGTTATCGGTACTGTTATCTGGCTCACCGTATTTACAATAGTAAACTCCGTTTTCTCTCCCGCTCTCTTCAACGAAGCGGCAAATCAGGCAGGTATCGCCGTTGCGCACTCCGCGTTCAACATTGCCTGCACCGTTCTTCTCCTTCCCATGTCCGGACTTCTTGAAAAGCTTGCTTACCGTCTCGTTCCCGAAACAAAGCAGCCCGAAGAAGTTACAGAGCTTGACGAAAGACTTCTCGCAACTCCCGCAGTTGCTCTCTCCCGTTGTCAGGACCTCTCCATCACCATGGCAAAGGGTGCTATCGGCTCCTTCAAGGACGCTATGACAAGCCTCACAGATTATAATGCTGATCTTGCAACATCCGTCCGAGAGGCAGAAGACAAGAGCGACCACTACGAGGACGTTATCGGTACTTACCTTGTTAAGCTCAGCTCCTCCGAGCTCAGCGGAGAAGACAGCCGCGAAGCTGCAAGACTTCTCAAGCTCATCGGTGACCTTGAGCGTATTTCCGACCATGCAGTAAACGTGCTTGAATCCGCTGAAGAGCTGAGAGCAAAGGAGATCACCTTCTCCGAGGAAGCAAAGCGCGACCTCAGCGTACTCGTTGCGGCAACATGTGAGATCCTCGATCAGTCCATGACTGCCCTTTCAAGCTGTGACATAAATGCAGCATACAGCGTTGAGCCTCTTGAGCAGGTTATCGACGTTATCAAGGATAAGCTCAGAACACGCCACATCGTTCGTATGCAGAAGGGTGAATGCTCCATCGGCGCAGGATTTATCTGGGGTGACCTTCTCACCAACCTTGAGCGTACCAGCGACCATTGCTCCAACATTGCGGGCGGTATCATTGACCTTGAGCACGGTGACATGAATATGCACGAAGCTCTCAAGACCATCCGTGCGGCAGGCGAATCCTTCGAGAAGCGCTATGCGGAATATGAAGCAAAGTACAGTATCTGATAAAAAACAAAACTGCGAAGCATGGCTCTGTCCACTGCTTCGCAGTTTGATATAACGTATTAAATTTACTGATCACGGTATTTTTTAAATATATTCCACGGATACCCCGCCGGGTGTGCACAAAGATGCGACGGAGAGCCCTTCACAAGTCCGGCAAAAGCCTTTCCGTCAAGATATCCCCCTTTAAATGCGCCGTCTTCAAATGTGATAAGATGTGACCACAGGGCACAATTACATTTGTTGTCCCGTCCGCCGTACTTCCCGTCTCCAAGCAGAGGATGTCCCGCCCCCGCCATCTGAACCCTTATCTGATGAGTACGTCCCGTCATGAGCCTGACTCTCACAAGACTTACCTCTCCCGAAGCATGAGGTGCCGTATCGACAGTCTCATATTCAAGCTGTGCCTTTTTTACGCCACGTCTGCCTGACGATCCCTTGACGATAAAGGATTTATTTCTCTTTCTGTCGAAATACAGCATATCCTCAAGCCGTCCTTTGTCCGAGCGACCGTGTACCGCCGCAAGGTACTCCTTATTCATCTGTCCGTTTGCAATAGCAGCCGACAGTGCCGCGGCACTTCGTGGATTTTTAGCATATATCATAACTCCGCCCGTGGTGCGGTCAAGACGGTGTACAGCGTGAGCCTTTACTCCGATATCGGCAAGGATCTCGATCACGGATTTTTCATCCGTCCCCTCCGCGGCCTGACTTAAAAGTCCCGCAGGCTTCACAATGGATATCACGTCACCGTCCTCATACAGAACTGCCATATCCCCGTATTCAGTTGTCAAAACATTCATAAATACCTAATATCTCCGTGGCAATATAAATCTGATATAAACTCAAACTCTCATGTGGGAGCATGAATTCTCATATGATAAAGTATACATCATAACCCACCAATGTGTCAATAAAATATACATCTTCATATACAAATAATACGAAATTTCAAAACATTTATTTTCTATATCATTTAAATGTCGATTTACACTATTGACAGTTTGTGTTTTATGTTTTATAATAGTTAACAGTAGTAGGTTTTTGATTATATATGTCAAAAGCTGTAAAAAACGTTTTCCAAACTAAAGGAGTACAATTATGGACAGAAGAATCGACGAGCTAGGAAGAATCGTCATCCCCAGCCACATGAGACGTGCGGCGGGTTTCGAAACCAAGACCCCCATTAAGTTCGAGCTTACAGAAAACGGTGTGCTGCTTTCAAAGGCGTGCAACACCTGCGTGATCTGCAACGCTGACACAAATCTCATTAAGATTCGTGACAAATATGTTTGCGCTTCCTGCAAGGAAGAGCTCTCCAGGTAATCAATGTACAACTTAAAAAACACCGCCGTACAGGTTATTCTCTCCACTGTACGGCGGTGCTTTTTGTTTTATGGCTTTAACAGTTCGATCACGGAAGCAACGTCCGTCAGCGCCAGCTTTCTGAATCCGTCAGCCTCGGCGTCAAGCTCTTTTTTTACCGTTTCATTTTCACAAGCGGCATCGGACATAGCATCAGTCAGAGCCACACCGTCAAGCTCTGCAATCGACAGAAGCTTCGAATGCTTGATAGATGCGGTAAATGCATCTATCTTCGGGTCAAGGGACAGACCTATGACGGGGACGGCGGCTCTGCAGGCATAGATCAGCGTGTGAAGTCTCATGGAGCACACGAATCTCGCGCCGCATCCGTCTACACCTCCAAGCACCGCAAGAAGCTCGTGACCGTTTTCCGGAGTTACCGTAATAGAATCTATACCGTATCTCTTTTTCATCTCAGCCTTAGCGATCTCAGCAAGCTCGCCGTCAAGAACGGGCTGCATGGACACGAATACAGGAGTCAGAGAATACTTCTTTGCAGTCTCAGCACAGGAAGCCAGTACGCTGTCAAGAAGCTCCGCTTCATTATATGCTTCCCTCAGCAAGCCCTCAAAGCGTCTGAGGGATACGGCAAAATACTTCATACCGTCGACGATACCGTGCTTATTACAAATAGCTCTCGCCTCGTCACCATCGCAGATATTCATCATAAATGCAGGGTCAGCGGTAAGCTCAATGCGGTTTCTGTCAACACCTATGGACATCAGCTCCTCAAAGCTCGACACATCTCTGACACTTACTCTGTCAGCCCCATTCACCGTCTTCGCCGTAAGACGCCTGTTCTTTTCGGAATATATCATGCCGACTCCGTTGGAGTAGATGTATGTCTTCATACCCATCGCCTTGGCGAGATTTACTATGAATGCGTAGTATTTCAGACTCTTACTGCTGGTGCTGTCCTGAAACAGACTTCCTCCACCGGAGATAAGCACCTTGGAACGGCGCATTTCCCACATTATCCTGAAGAAGTTCATTCTTGCAATACATCTTACACCAAAGATCTCCTCATTTTCCTTCGGTTTTCTCGTCAGTGCCGTGATCCTGATGCCGGGAGCCGTCTCGCTAAGCTTTGAAATGATCGTTGAAAGTATACTGTCGTCTCCCATGTTTCCGAATCCGTAGTATCCGGATATCATAACGTCAGTTTTTGTCTTTTTACGTGACAGCGGATTGAATTCAAGATACCTGTCAATATCATTGAGCTCGGCAATATCCACCTCGTTGATGAGTGAACGCTTGATAACGGAAATATACAGCTTCAGCGCATCGTCTGACATGGTGTCCATGGAATAGTGGAGACGTACCGTCTCACGTGAGTAAGCTCCGAGCCTTGCCTTCTCCTCGGCGGACGCAGACAGTACGGCTCTCACATCGCGGAGCAGCTTTTCGGAGGTAGTTTCCTCGCATCCGCGGCAGCAAAAGTTCGTGTCGATGGACACACCCAGCTTATCTTCGTCAAAAATTCCGATATATCCCTCGTTACCGGCGATAATGGCAGGCTTTTCGCAAGCCATTCCCTCAAGGGCGGCACGGCTTACACCAACGAAAAGATCACCTGAAGCGGCAAACTTATTGATGTCGGTACGGCTTCCCGTCATAATGACCACGCGGCGTCCCGCCTTGGCGTTGACCTCCTCTGCCTCTGAGGATACCTTGTCGAAATCATTTCCGCCACCGACTACCACTACCTCAAGGTCAGGGTACTCTTCAAGGAGTGCAGGCGTGATCTCAACAAGCTTGTGCGCCGCATAACTTCTGTCCACGTCCATTCGGCTGACGTACACGATTCGAGTACGTCCCTCTCCCAGGGAAAATTCCTTCGCAATATCTGAGTAGTCCGTATCTGCAGAAAACTTCTCAAGATCAATACCGTTTATGGTAACGCGCACGTTTTCCGGAAGTATTCCGTAGTTGTCCACCAGATAGGACTTAATGTCATCGCTGACCGCCAGACTGCGCTCACCCCATCTTGTGAGTATATTGTAGGGGAATGAGGGATTGAACACCCAATGAGCAGTTGTAACGAAACGGAAATTATATTTCTTATGAAGCTGTGCACATAAGAACGCAGGGATTCTCGCGTGGGCGTGCACTACGTCGAATTTTTCACGGAAAATTAACTCTTTGAGCATACAGTATGCCCGTCTCATGTGTATGGGATTTTTACTGTGGCAAGGTATCTTAACGTGACAGATGCCGCTGCGCTTCAGCTCCTCCTCGTATGCGCCGCCGTTGGACGCAACCGTAACGTCAATACCGCGCTTAACAAGCTTTCTGGACAGCTCCAGAATATGCGTCTCGGCTCCGCCGATATCCATTGCCATTGTAACCATTAAAATTTTCATAATCCGAATTCCTTACCGTATTATTACAGATTTGTTTTGAACGTTCCTATATCAAAGGGATACGTCATCCCTGTAGTCCTCAACGAAAACATAATCCATCCCGTCGGATTCAAGAACCACGTCTCCGATAAATTCCATAGCAACCTCGTTTATCTTCGATGCCGCATCGTCTGCGAAAAGCCCCACACCACGGCAGTATGCGTTAAAGCTGTCGCCGTTCATGGCTGCCTGCAGCGCACCAACCAGCGACGGCGTTGCCGCCAGCGTAAGGGCAAAGCTCGTCTCAGATTCCGCAGCGGAGTCGTGCGTCGTGTTATCGCAGATATCCTCAGATACCTCCGATACACATACAGTTCCATAACTGTCTGAGCTGACCTCTCCCGCTATCGCTTCACTTACTTCATCGTAATATTCCACGTCGTCCGTCAGCACCTCTGCATTACGCCATGACTCCGCCTCTATCTCCGCAGCCCTTGCGGGGGTCAGCGGCTCACTCGGAGTATCGTAAAAGCTGAGGTATTGCCTCTCGGCATCGGTCTTCGCCGTGATTATGGCGGCGTGTCCCGTAACGGGCGGTGCCGTCAGACGTGCCTTTATGCCGTGTCTCGCCCTGACTATGTTTTCCGAGCCCTTCATCAGCTCCGTCACGATCCTCCGCGCCTCGGGGGAACGGAAGAATGAGCACAGCGTCACCGTCAGCTTTCGCTTTACCGTCGCGGTACACAGCGAGCCGCAGTACGCATCTCTCGTGGTGTTTGTCGTCTTTGATACAGACGGGGCAAATATCCCCTGCTTGGCAGAGGCGTGCTCTGCGATCACAGCGTCGAACACTGCATCCACCTCTGAAGCAAAACCGTCTATCTCCCCGGCATACTTGCTCTTCGCCGCACTGTAATCGGACAGGGCTGCTCTGATCATACGTCCCATAGGTACACCCATCGTCACAGCTGCATCCGCAAAAAACTCCTTCAAGGTGGACTTTGCACCTACCTCCGTTACGATTGGGGCAAGAGTCCTCGGCAGAGGCACCTTGTGTATCAGACAGTAGTCCGCCAGCCATTCCGACAGGTACTTGTCCAACGTCGGATGCATGGGACGGTACAGTACCCACGTCCTCGCAAGCAGTTCTGCCCCCTCCTCCGGTGCTATAACACCGTCAAGATTGATCAGCTCGTATATATACAGGAGCACGTATGAGAAATCCGCGTCAGGAAGCCTGACGCCGCACCGTACCTGTTCCTTCATATATAAATAATACGCCATCGCAGACTGCGACAGATGGGAATACTGCGGGATGTACGAAAAGAACGGCACGTGGGGAGCAGGCGACCCTCGCATAGCGTGGACCCTCACCGCATCCTTCACAAACTTTTCGTAAAAGCTCTGTCCGCCCGGCCAGCTTTTCACGCACACGTTACGGATAAATCCCGTATCCTTCCCATATTCCGTTACCACCTGCTCGCGCACGGGTGGTGCGGCACGTCTGTCAAAGGAGGCGGAGTGTCCCGAATAATCGGACGTGCGAAGCCTTGCAGATACCGCTTTCTGTCTTCGCTTCATCTCCTCCGATGCGGCAGAGTCCCGTCCTGCGGGCGGTATCCTGAACGTGGGTGCATTTGTGCCCTGCACTCCGTCCCTGACCTCAACGCTTTCTGTATTTTTCGAAGGCGACGGTGAATACGACCTTCTGCCTCGTCGCATCTCAAGGGTAAAGTCGGAGAAATCCTCCGCACCGTCCCGTCTGTTTTTTTCGTCAGCCATCATCCCCACCTCACCTTCGGTTAATATTTCTATCTACTCAGAATAATTATACCACGTATGAAAATCACTGTCAACGATTTTTCTTACCTCGGAAATATTATCCATCCGGCGGAAAAACCCACGTCAAAATCTACAAATCCCCGCCCCTGTTTTTATGCAATCCTACAAAAATGCAAATTTCAGAAAAAACTTTCGAAAATTCATCCCCAAAAGGCTTTCTCAATCGTTATAGTATATGAAGCAAAATAAAGATAAGGCAAATAATGTCCAAATTCACAGCCTTATCTTTTGAAAATACCGCCGAAAGGCGAGAAAGGCAGGTTAAAGATGCTCCTCTTCTATTTAAGTTCGGCTGATCCTCCCGTAAAACGGCGGATGAAGCTGAAACAGATCTACAATACCTATTACCCATACATGATGATGACTGCGAAAAAGTACCTCCCCGACCGAATCGACATGGAGGACGTGGTTCAGGCGTCGATGCTTACGCTCATCGAAAGGTACGACACCCTCGACTTTACCGACACGCGAAAAACAAAGAACCTCTGTAACATCATCGTCAAGCACAAAGCCCTCGACTTTTTAAAGGAACGGGATAACCGCATGAAAAACACAGATTACGAATCCCTCGAAGTGTCCACAGACGAAACTCCCGAGAGTATCGTCATCTCAAACGAGGATTTCGAGAAAATGGTGGAGACCATAACATCCATGGACGAAAAATTTAAGGACATCCTGTATCTCAAATACGTAAACGAAATGAGCTTACAAGAAATTGCGGACGTATTGAGCCTACCCTATGAAACTGTAAAAGCAAGGCTCA
>CAYYRY010000008.1:17046-23743 GCA_964474245.1 uncultured Ruminococcus sp.
ATAAAGTCTAAAAAAAGTAATTTAAATAATACTCCGCACATTAAGAATTGATTTTTCAATATTAAAAACCAAACAAGCGACCCTACGTTCGACAGAATGATATCGAAAGCTGTCAACGAAAGCTATAACAGATCCCTTGAAGAAGACCCGTCCGACGAAGCCCTTGCCTCGGAATATCAACCGAAGGCAAAAAGCGTCAGAGCCGCATGGAAATATCTGTTTCTGAAGCGTCTTGCCGCCTCCGCCTTTAAGGTGGGGGCACCGGCAGTAGCCGCCGTTTTAGCTTTGTTCTTTCTGCTCTCTCCTTTAAGCAGCACCGTCAGCGCCAACGATTCTCCCTTCCGCCGCCTGTTTATCGAAAACCCGCAGTTTAACGAGTTCAATTTCGGACTCATCACCGATCTCCCCGAAGCAGAAAAAGATTTTGACGAGCTTGAAATAGGATATATCCCTGAGGGATATGAATTGACAAATAAATACGAGGACGGTGTACGCAGATATTACGATTACTTTTTCACCGATGAACAATACATTCATATCTCTATTACATCATCCAAAAATGCATCAATTCGTGTAGACAACGAGCACACCGTCCATGAAACGCTCATGGTAAACGGTTTCATGGCAGACCTTTTCTATGATGAGACAGACAGATGCGGAACGATTGTCTTGATTACAGATAACTATATGATGAGTATATCCGGTTGCCTTACCGATAAAAAAGCAATAATAAAGGTAGCCGAAAACATAAAATAAATTAAGGAATTTAAGGGGTTATCCCTTAAAATAAATATTTTTATACAGGAGGTTCATTATGAAGGCAAAGAAGATCGCAAAAATGTTAGCCGCAGCCATGCTCGCAGGAGCAGTAACCGTCAGCCCCATAGCCGCAATGGAGCAGATCACAATAACCGACCCGCCGGGGATCGAGTTACTGTGGGACAACGCATACACTGAAGAGGTTGACTTCAATATAACCAATAACAAACTGTATATTTCCATATACATTCCCGGTAAATCGGGAACCACCTTCACAAACGGCACGATAACCTTGGAAAAGGTCGGCTCACAGGGCGGCGTTGTGAGGGAATGGACGAACCTTTCTTCAACAAGTAATACGTTTACCTTCACAAACAACACCTACACCCCGATAAAGGGAGGTTATACCCTTTCTTACAGAATAACCGCTGTGAGAAACGGTGTTTCCGAGGTGATCTACGGCTCCAAGTCCCTGACCTACGGCGGTTAAGACACAGCACCGTAATACCGCACAAAACAGGCGGGGCAAAATTGTGCAAGTATACAAAACTATATTTTTCAAGAAAAAACTTTCGAAAATTTATCCCCAAAAGGCTTTCTCAATCGTTTTAGTATATAGAAGGGGAAACTATACGACGTCATGCGCATCCATACACGCTAACGCCACCCCCGTTTCCCCTTCGGTTCTCCCTTATTTTTCACGAAAGGATTGATGCAGCTATGGTTTGGTTAATTTGTTATTTGATCCACACCAAATTATAATTATCAATACGTTTAAAAAAAAAAACAGAAAGGATACTTTTTCATGAGTAAAAAAATTATATCTATATTAATTACCGTTGCCGTCCTTCTCGGCGCAATGTCCATAGGAATCTATGCCCAAAACTTAGTCATGACAACAACACGTTTCAATCTTGACGGAAACAACGTACTTTTATCTAATTCCGCCCTTGAAGAAGCTGTAAATATTGATGCTGAAACAGCCGGCTATATTGCTGAGCTGTTCATCGCCGATATGATACTGACAGATGATTGTACATGGAACAGCGACACCTATATTGTTGACGTAGTAACGATGTACGACGAAACCGGAACACAAGCAACTGCTTATTCAGTTGAACTAACAGAGGGATACGTTATCGTATCTGCATTTGCTGACGCGGAATCACTTATTCCGGAATGGTCAGACTCTGCTCAGCCAATCTATGAGGAGCTTGACGTTGCGACAGATGAAAACATCGTATATCTCGGTTCATATGAATATTTTACTGACAACGGCACCTCGGTTGTTACCGACCTTTCGGGAAACACCGTTGCAAAATCCGATCTTGTAAACATCGTTGAAGATTCTAGAGATATATCAAATGTATCAAAATCACTTCTTGAAACATGCATCGTAAGAAACGGCGGCGTATCTTTGATGGGGGACGATAATTATATCACTACTCCCCACCAGCACGCAGCAGACATATACGGAGGTAGTTTTTCTACGCAAAGTTACCATAATACTTGGGGGCCGTATATAGATTACTATACTTACTACAAAGGAGATGATGTGGAAGTTGGTTACCGTTCTGCTGGTGTTATAACAAATATGATATTGGCTTTCTGTAATCGGTTTAATGAACCGTTACCATCCGATTGTTATACCCCCGGTGATTTGATGGGCATGGTTATTTTTGAGGGTGATCGTTTTTGTGACATTACTGAATACACAGATGTAAGTGATGATGACGTTGACTTTTTTATATATTGTGCTTTCTCCAAGGCTGTAGGCAGAAATGTAGACCCAAGTGAATTAGTACTTGCAAACAAAGCTCAAATGTTGGATTATCTCGAAATGGACTATTTGCTGTTTGTCAAACCTAATGGACACAGCACTTATGATTCAATGCCGCTTTTAGGATTTGCCTATACTGAACTTATCAGTCAAACCTCCGGATATACAAAAACTTACTTAAAAATTGCAGATGGAATAAACTTATCAGGAAGATATGTAGATATGTCAACCATTACCCCATACAGCGGAAGCTCACCTTACAGTACAGGTAAATACGCATATGTACATTTTTATCAATTGGATGACTAACTACTATCATGATTATTATAAGGAGATATCGCTATGAAAACAAACAAACTTCTATCCACCTTTCTCGCCATAATAATGTTAATGTCTGTGTGTATTCCCACCGTATATGCAGAATTCAGTTGGTCTGACGTATCGAAAGATGCTTGGTATTATGACGAATCCCAAAAAGCTTACAGTTACGGCCTCATGTATGGTGTGACAACCGATGCGGGGAATCCTACGTTTGGTCCTGACATGACAATGACCCGCGAACAATTCATAACTATTCTCGAAAGATTTGACAGCAACATATATTCTTTTGATGCTTCAAGTCCCTCTGTAAAATTCAATTCTAAATATTCCGACTATAATGACCGAAAATGGTACGGAAGAGGTATCAGTTGGGCTGAAAAAAACGAGATCACAAACGGTATCAGCGAAACCGTGTTCGGTGTGGGTGTGTCGATAACCAGAGAAGAAATCGCAACCTTGCTCTCCCGTTACATTGACAAACGAGCTTTCATAATCGAAGAAGCTCAGTCTCCCGCAGAAATCTTCAAAGATACCGACAATATTTCCCAATGGGCAAAGGAAGCCGTTGAGTGTATGCGTAAAACAGGTATAATGGAGGGCGATGAAAACGGTTACTTCAATCCAAAATCAATAGCAACGAGAGCTGAAACCGCAACGATTCTTACCAGATTTTATGAGAGCTTCAAATTGGATTTTGATACTGTATTTTCAGAAAACACCATTTGGAAGATAAAGCTCGATAACCTTGGACATTTACATGGTGAAGAAAGGAAAACAAAAGAAATAACAGACACCTCTGAAATCAAAGAAATACTCGAACTGATATGCAATACACCGATAAAGAATGAAAGTATGTCTCAGGGAACAACAGGAGACATGGTAATCAGCCTTTATTATGACAAAGATGCTACCTATAGCATTATTAAGCTTGACTTTTTCAGCAACAGGATGGTAATTGATCTTTACAAAACCTATACCACAAACGACGGCTACTTCGACAGCCTCGTGAACTATTTTAACACTGCTGAGTAAATCCCTGTTTCCTCCCGCGGCAATTCCGCGGGAGGAAACAGTACAAGGAAACGGGAAAACGGACAACCTACTACTTACTGCATAAATGTATTCCTTTTGACTCATACCTGTTTTCCCGTTTCCTTGTACTGTAAAAACACTCTTTATTGAAAAAGCTCAGCGTTCTCTCATGTTATATTTCACAAATTCAAGGCTCCATAATTGTGCACGTATACAATTTCGCCCCAAAAGGTTTTCTCAATCGTTTTAGTATATAGAAGGGGAAACAACAAGACGTCATGCGCATCCATACACGCTAACGCCACCCCCGTTTCCCCTTCGGTTCTCCCTTATTTTTCACGAAAGGACTGATGCAGCTATGGTTTGGTTTAAGACACGTCCCACATATAGCTATCTGCGAAATTTAAATTAAAAAACATCTTAACAGAAAGGAACTTGTTTATGAAACGAATACTGAGTTTTATCATTGTAGTATGCACCATGCTGTCTATATTGGTTTTACCGGTATCAGCACTATCCGAAAGCAACTGGGCTATGAAGTATGTGGATTTTTGTATAGACCAAAACTTATTCAGAGATAAAACGAGAAGTGGGATAACAGAAGATCAAAAAACAAAACGTCAAGAAGTCGCTTATGCATTGATGAAGACAGAAGGAGCATATTGGTCGTCAAACGATGAGCCGTTGTTTTCAGATGTAGCCGAATCGAGCTATTATAACGGTGCGATCAATTGGGTATATGCCAACGGTATTATGAACGGTACCGGCAACGGAATGTTCAGTCCCGGAGTATATATTACCAAACAGGATCTGGCTGTTGCAATATATAGATATTTATTGTCATACAGCGTAAACAAAGATGACTTTAAAGCGAATAACGATACCCTCACCACATCCGAAAGAAACGCCTATCTGTCTCTGAATTATCCGAATGACTGTCAAAGCATCAGTAATTATGCAAAAAATGCAATTTACGAGTTGTCACTTATAGGGCTCATTACCGGCAATGATTCCGGAGAACTGAATCCCGATGAGGATATTGATTTGATCGAAGCGGCATGTATGCTCACCAAAGCTCACGCTTACCGTTATAATACTCCAAATTCTATAAATATTTATGTAAGGTCATATACAGGTACAGGTTACCCTAACGCCGCTGTTACATTTTTAAGGGAAGGCAGTACGACTTCATTGGGGGATACCAAAGATATGCAGGTCAGAACGGCAATAAACGGCATAGCAAATTTAACGTCATCTGACAAGGTTCAGAGCGCAAGGTATTACGTTAATGCTATGAGTCAGTATACAAGCACGTTTTCCGCGTCTGCATTTGAAGAATCAGCATTCTACAAATACATTACGATTCCTCAAAATATATCCGACTACGATTTAACACCGAGTTATGTTCGAAGCAGTTTGTATCCACACTCTGACTCCTGTGAAGAAGCATCGGGTTCTTTTCCGCAATGGTGTCCTACTGAACTCATCCACAGCGGGCAAAATTTCGGGTGGAGGTATGCTTACGATGATAACGATATCCCTGCACTCGTGTTTCATCAGGCGATGGATTATGGATGCTACTGTGAACAAATAATCAATACAACAGGCTATAATTTGATTGTACGAGAAGTAGGTAGTCATGATGACAGAGGATACTATGTCAGAGTTAGATTGGGAGATACACAAAAATATCTTGTATATGAACATTTGAATGCACTTCCTTCTTACAATGTTGGATATGTAATAGCACCTAATAATGCTATAGGCGTTACCGGAAATAGCCCGGGAACAGCATATCATTTACATTTGGAACTTAAGATAAACGATATACTTGACAGTAGTGCTTACTCTGACTATTTTGATCCGCGTATTTACTTTAAATAAATCAAGGAGAAGTGTTTATGAAAAAAATCATATTATTAACTGTATCTGTAGTAGTTGTGACTTTGATTATTGTTGCTTTTTCGGTTTATAACAATAATGATGGTTACACTGAAACAACGAAGGAACCAACAAATACTCTGTATTCTTCTGAAAAAAATGATGATACTGAAAATATAATTTTTACTGATGATGTTATATCTAATGACAATTTAGATAAAGTTGACCCAAACAAAGGTGAAGAAACACTTTCCGCCATCGGGGGTGTTCTAAAGTGTACAGAGCACTACTATAGTTACCATACTATTCCGGGAGCATTAATCACATTGGTTGGTAGTACCGAATATGAAGAATGGCGCAAATTACTTTATAACGATAATACACAAGAAACAACGTGTCAAAATCCAATAAATATAAAGATGTTCATAGATGCATTCGACATATCAAGAGAAGAATATGAAGAAAGATGCGATCTGTTAACTTATTGCGAAGTTGATCGTAACGTGTTATTCAACGGTACTGATGCTGAAATAGATCAGTATTTCAGAAACATAAATGAGCTCGAGAATCAAGGCAAAAAGCGCAATCACTATCTTAGGGTTCAGGATTATATACGAATGACGTACAAGGATAAACTCAGTACGATCGAAACTGAGTATATTATTGGTTGTATTCCGGAATATGTAATTATGCTTGATATTGACAGAGCAGAACTTGAGGAATATATTAAAAAGGCCTACGAGGACATAAAAAATGATCTTGGAGTCTGCGATACCTTCGACTACAACCTTGACTTACTATACGGTACAAATCAAATGCAGGCGGGCAACATGAATCTTACCGGGCCGTCCGCAAGCATCCTTGCCGTTAACGAGGACGACGACCCCACAAACGACATATCCTCAAACGAGCTAAACGAAATGT
>CAYYRY010000009.1:0-19911 GCA_964474245.1 uncultured Ruminococcus sp.
TCAAACTCATCCTTCACCGCACGAAGCTCTGTGAAGAAGCTTCCGAGGTTGACGGTAACTATTGATCCTATCTCTTCAAGAGAGTCGGTAAGTGATCTATACTCCGCCACCGTGAGGCGGGTGTCTTCGATTCCTATCTTACCTATGCCCTCTCGCTTGATCACGTCGAACATGGTCATCTCCGTGCTGAGAACTACGCTCACGTCGGCAAAGGATTCGGCTCTTGCGGCTTCAATGTAACGGAAGTCGGAAAACGCATAGGAATCCGTCATGGTTATGAGCATATGACCGTCGGGATTGTTGTAGCCCGACATATATAAGAAGTTCTCGGGGGATATAACGTATACGGCGTCAAGTTCCGCGTCCTTCATGTAGGCTCTCAGCTTTTCATATCTTGCAGTGCTGTTTATCATTTTACTTTGTACCCTTTCCGTTTAGCTTATTATATTTTCTGACGTACGGTTTTTCGATAAGTCTCTTTGACTTGAAGAAAAGATTTGTCTTGTCCTTGATGGGCGGAACGATTATGGAGTATATCCCTGCTCTGTTTGCCGCCGCAGCATCAGTAAGGAGCTGATCTCCCAGGAGAGCTGTCTCAGATTTGGTAACACCGACCGTTTCAATTGTCTCGAGTATCTTCTTTGTACCGGGCTTTCCGGAATCATAGTGAGCTATGTATCCGAGAGTGCTGTTAAACAGCACCACTCTGTCCTCATGATTGTTCGACACGAAAGCCACGGTTACACCACTGTCGTTCATCCCCTTGAACCAACAACGAAGCTCTTCCGTCGGGTGTGGGTCGTCGTAGGTCACGAGAGTATTGTCTATGTCGCATATGAGAAGCTTTATACCAAGCTTTGACAGCATTTCGGGAGTAACGTCACGGTAGGTATCAACCATTTTCTTAGGCATGATAAGATTTTCAAGTATCACTTTATATTCTCCGTTCTCTTTTGTTCGAGTATATTTATTATATAACACCAAGGCAAAATTATCAAGTATATTTTCCCTTTTGGTGTTACCCTTTTGAATAAAACCTGCTCCAATGACCAAAATTATATAAAAAGCAAAGGAGAATTCAAATGACTGAAGAAAATACAAATCAAAACCTTAAGGTCGGCGGCGAGGAAGCAGGCGACAAGCTCGAATATATCATGAAAAGCGGAGGCGTTATATCCAAGGGGGAGGACACGACCATACAATGTCTCACCATAATCGGACAGATCGAGGGGCATTATATGCTCGGAGAGGGACAGAAGGCAACAAAGTACGAGCACATCATACCACTTCTCGTTTCCATTGAGGAAAGCCCTGAGATAGACGGTATGCTGATGGTACTCAATACCATGGGAGGCGACGTGGAGGCGGGGCTTGCCATTGCGGAAATGGTGGCAAGCATGAAAAAGCCTACGGTTTCCTTAGTGCTCGGCGGAGGTCACTCCATCGGCGTTCCACTCGCAGTTTCCGCTGATACTTCCTTTATCGTACCCTCTGCAACTATGACCATACACCCCGTGAGAGTCAGCGGTACCGTGATAGGCTCGCCGCAAACTTACTATTATTTCGAGAATATGCAGGACAGGATAATCCGTTTTATCACGACCCATTCAAATGTCAAGGAAGAGGTATTCCGCGAAATGCTCATGCGAACGGATCAGATAGCAACGGATACGGGAACTCTCATAGACGGAAATGAGGCTGTCGCCTGTGGGCTGATCGATAGAATCGGCGGACTTTCCGACGCACTTGACGTTCTGAGAGAAAAAATCAGAAATATTCACGGATAATTAATACAGCAATCTCTTATAACCCGAAACTTTTAACGGTTTCGGGTCATTTTTTTGTGGACAATTCACCACTTATGTGCTATACTGAATACATAAAAAACTCTATATTATTAAGGAGAAAAATATGTCACGTCTATTTCAAGTAAACGGAAACCTCTGCTACGTCAACAACCCGTACGTAGACAAAAACACGTTCATCGATCAGCCCGTGCAGACAGATCCTCTGCCCAAATATGAAGATGTAAAGCACCTGCTCCCTGCACCGGTGTGGGAAGGGCACGACGATGCCGTAAGCTGTTACTACAAGACTTGGGAGATCGCATTCAGAAATCTCAGGAAGGCGAATCCCGATGCAGGATTCGTATCAAACTTCATTGATACCGCGTTCAACGGTTATCTCTTCATGTGGGACTCCTCTTTCATCGTTATGTTCGGAAAATACGGAAGCCACATATTCAATTTCCAGCGTACGCTTGATAATATGTATTCTCACCAGCACCGAGACGGCTTTATCTGCCGTGAGATATGTGAAAGTCAGCGTGGTGAGATGTGGACACGCGACGATCCGTCATCAACCGGTCCCAACGTACTTCCCTGGGCGGAATGGGAGTACTACCTCCTGACAGGGGACAAAGAGAGACTCTCCCGCGTATTTGATCCTCTCATGGCGTACCATAAATGGCTCCAGCTCCACCGTTCATGGCCCGACGGAAGCTATTGGTCAACGGGTTTTGCCTGCGGAATGGACAATCAGCCGAGAATCGATCCCCAGTATAACGAGAACCACGACCACAGCTTTATGTCGTGGATAGACGCCTGCTGTCAGATGTATCTGAGTGGTACCATTCTTATCAAAATGTCAGAGGTACTCGGTCGCACGGATGAAACAGATTGGCTTCGCGAGGAGGCTGAGATGCTCTCACGAACGGTAAACGACACCATGTGGGATGATGAAATCAAGTTCTACTTCGACAAGAAGCGTACAGGCAAGCTGAGTGACGTTAAGACAGTTGGTGCTTATTGGGCACTTCTGTCCGAGCTTGTTCCCGAGGACAGACGTGACGATTTCGTTGCTCACCTTGACAACGAAAAAGAGTTCAAGCGACCCAACCGTGTTCCCAGTCTCTCCGCAGACCATCCCGCATATAATCCCGTCGACGGCGGCTACTGGTGCGGTGCCGTTTGGGCTCCCACCACCTACATGGTGCTTAAGGGTCTTGAAAAGTACGGATACGACAAATTAGCCTATGAGATCGCAAGAGACTACCTTAACAACGTAGTTGAGGTTTATAACGAAACGGGTACAGTGTTCGAAAACTACTGCCCCGAAAGAGCTGCCAAAGGCGCTGCAAAAGCTGATTTCGTCGGCTGGACGGGACTTGCGCCCATATCCGTCATGTTTGAGTATGTATTCGGCATCCGCCCCGACGCACAGGCAAATAAGATCACCTGGCACGTAAACCGTACGGAGCGCCACGGCATCCAGGGCTACCGCCTGGGAGACGCTACGGTAGACCTCATATGTGAATCCCGCAAATCGGAAGACGAGATGCCCGTGATCAGCGTAAAGAGTGACAAACCCGTTACCGTTGAGGTTATATGGAACGGCGAGTCAAAAATAATTAATACTTAAGAGCGGTATATAACTATGGTAAAGCTTGACGATCTCACCCGTCCTTTGCCCTTCAAGGCAAAGAGGGAGAGCAGCTACGACCGCACCGGTGGCAATGCAGACGTAGTCCGCATCGACCCCAACACGACAAAAACAATTTTTGACGTAAAAGCGGCGGGAAAAATACGGCACATATGGATGGCTGTAGCAACGGAGGAGGAATATTACCTCCGACGTAATCTCATAAGAATGTACTGGGACGGCGAGGATACTCCATCAGTAGAGTGCCCCGTGGGTGACTTCTTCGGTCTCGGTCACTGCCGTTCCTATGAGCACACAAGCGCGTGCTTCTCGACCTCCGTCAATCACGACCCCGACCGTATCGGAATGGGAGTTGCACTGAACTGCTGGATACCCATGCCCTTCAGAGAGAGCTCGCGAATCGAGTTCGTTTCCGAGCAGGAGCTTCCGACAAGCCTCTACTTCTACGTAGACTGGTCTGAATTCGAAAGTCTCCCAGAGGATACCTTCACCTTTCACGCGGCTTGGAGACGTGAAAACCCCATTACTCTTCCCAAGGTTGAAGGAGACCCGTTATACGACGAGATGCTTGAGGGACGCAATCTGACAGACAAGTATAACTACCGTATTCTTTACGCCGAAGGCAGAGGAAACTATCTCGGAGTGAACATGAGTGTTGACAACCGTGCAGGAGACTGGTGGGGAGAGGGAGACGACATGATCTTCATCGACAGACCCGAAGGAAACCGAGATTGCGGCGGTACATGGCCACCCGATCTCCACGGTACCGGTAGTGAAGACTACTTCTGCCACGCATGGGGTATGCAGAAAACTCACAACGCCTACTGCGGCGAGTCATGGTGCGAGGATCACTTCTTCGAACGCGCCCACAACTGCAACGGCAAGGTTGCGGTATACCGATTCCACATAGCTGATCCCATTCCCTTTGAAAGTAAGATCAGAGTCAGCATCGAAAACGGACACGCCAACGACAGAAGTGAGTGTGACGACGTGGCGTCTACCGTTTATTGGTATCAGCAGGAGCCTCACTCCCCCTTGAGCTACGACGAGATGCCTCCGTCAGACAAGCGTCTCCCTCAGGGTCCCTCCAAGATTGGACGCAGACTCGTTGAATATATGTGAATCAGGAGTGTAAATAAAGATGAATTTAATCTGTAATAACGGTGCTTTTGCACTTGAAGCATCTGCGTACGCTTTGAACGTCACTGCAGATATGATCAACGTACTTCTTTGCGGAGAATCTGTAGTTCGCCTTGTGCCGGGATGTATACTTGACGTAACAAACGAAACAAGAGATGGATGCTTTGCCGACGTTGATGAAGAATGTATCGATTTTGGCTTGGCGTCTGAGGATCCCATAACGTTCAAGTGGAAGACAAAAAGTAATCTGTGGGACGAAAAGACCTATTCCCTTACCTGCTTTGAAGACCGAGCTGAGTTTTCTGTCACAGTCAAGGGTACTGGCAACGTGGATTCTGTGAAGTATTTCACCTGTAACAGGAAAGATGGAGACCACGTAAAGCAGGTAAAGGGAAGCCAGGAGTTCTACGAGGGCTTTTATCCCAACATCTACGAAATGGGTGATGAAGCTACCTATCGCGCCGACCGCGCAAAGGACGTTGATTCTACACTTACCGTTCCGACCATGTTCCTTCATGCCTTCAAGACAACGGGTATCCCCGGAGTATTATCCTTCTCGGCAGTCGCTGAAATGGGAGAACACAATTTTACTAAGCTCGCTTATGACCCCGGTATGTACTTCTCCACAAACCAGGACGGACACACCCACATTGACGGCGTTTGGAGTGCACCTAAAATGATTATAACCACTGCTGAAAGCTATTATAACGCCTGTGAAAAGTACAGCGGTTATTACTTCGATAACGGTATTTGCGAAAGAAACCGAAGGACTGACCGTCCCCGTTTCTGGTACGGACCCATTGCCTGCGGTTGGTTTGAGCACGAGGCAGCAGGTGAGCCCGGTGTTGGTATGACCGGGATGGCAAAGGAATCTCTTTACAGCAATATGTTACGCAAGTTCGATGAAAGAGACGTTCACCCGAAAATCCTTATTATCGATGATAAATGGATGACGGATTATGGCACCGCTACGGTTAATACCGAAAAGTGGCCTGACCTCAGAGGCTTTATCGATAACACACGCACGAATCACGGTATCCACACCTTCCTTTGGTTCAGACTTTGGCCGGAAGAACATGAGTGTGTACCGAGAGAGTACTGTGTTTATGATGAGATCGAAAAGGTTTACGTTGCTGATCCGTCAAATCCGGGATTCAGAGAAATGCTCAAGGAAACACTTCACCGTCTCCTTTCCTCCGACGAGGGATGCTATAACGCAGACGGCTTAAAGGTCGACTTCGGCTTCCGTTGGCCAAGGGGGCGCAGCGCCTGCTCATACGACTCAAAATACGGCGCTGAACTCATATACGAATACATAAAGCTCATACACGACACAGCAAAAGAAGTAAAGCCACATGCGGTGATCAACGCAAGTCCCGCACATCCTATCTTCGACAGCATCGTAGATCACGCCCGTCTGCACGACTACGATGCGAAAAACCGCAGGACCCTTGAGGAGTTTGCTCACAGAGCTAAGATATGGGGTACTGCCCTGCCTTCTTCTCTTATAGACATGGACGGCGGTGCCGTATCCACAAACCGTGACGTTATGAGATTCTTACTTGGTCAGGCTGATTACGGGATACCCGATCTTTACTACATATCGGACTTCAAGCACTTTAGACTTACCCCTGACGAATGGTCACAGGTATCAGATGCTTGGAAAGATTATAACGAAAAGATGGACACCCTCCACGGAGTCGATGATCTTATCTGATTCATAAAGGAAAAGCATCCCACCGCAAACGATAATGCGGTGGGATGCAGCTTTTTAGTTGATATTAAGTAAATCACTCAAATCAGCTTATCGCTTTAAGAATCTCATAAAACCGTCGGCAAAGTAAAACGTCATTGAGTTAAACTTGTCACCGTTTGCAAGGATCTGCATTCCGTTAACTCTGACTATACGAACCTCGGATTTTGATGAGAGCGGCAGAAATACGTGCTTTACGGAAGTATCATCTGAGAAATCGGGAATATTGAATTCAGCCGTCTTCTTCGATGACTTTCCCTTTTGGCGTATTCGGTTTATTGAATATTTGTCACCTGATATTGAAATAAAGCTTTTAGCGGGATATAACAGATCGACAAAGTGAACTGCATAGGAAGCATTATACATTGTAACCGTAAGATCCTCCTTCAAGGATATTCCCCGCAAGGAAGCAAATGGGAATCGTATTACCTTCAGCTTATATTTATAGTCCTTGCAAATCTTTTTGAGAGTCACATATACGTATATCTTGTGGAGCGCATATTTGAGCATTGGCAACAGTATAACAAAAAACGTTACACCTATTGCAATAAGAACAGCAAAGAATATTAGGCTTCTCCAATACGGCTTAATGAACAACAAGGCTTTAAGTATAGGGTCCACGAAAATTATCGCAGGTAACGGCCAGGTTATCAGAATAAACAAAGCTATAAACGGCAGGATCAACAGGATAGGAAACCATTTTGATCTTAACCACTCCGGCATGACAATTCCTCCTATAATGGTTTATTTCACAACAAATCCCGCAGGAAGCTTCCAAGAGGAGTTGCTGTAATAGAACGTAACGCTTGTCATAAGGTATTCGTTATCGTAATACATACATGATGAACTTCCGCCGTCAAGGTTTGCGGCATTCACTGCACCGTATTCCTTCATTACACCGATGAGGTCGGATGCAGACGCACCGAGATGTCCTGCTTTACCTCTTCCGTCGGTTACGAGCATGAGGATCGCTCCGTCAGCTCTCTGACCGATGGCAGTTCTCGGGTTAAGTCCGCTTCCCATTCCGTTAAGCTCTCTTGCTTCACCGTTAATGATAAGCTGTACAAAGTGGTTATTGGCATCACTTGCCTCTTCCTGGAAGGTAACCGCATCGCGGATTCCCTTTTCAGCTACAAGTGCTTCAATATCAGCAGGGGTCATATTGCCAATGTCGATGATCTGCAGAATATTATCATTTGTCAAACCAACGAGGACAAGTCCCGTGAATGACTGAGGCTCGTTGAGCTGTATCTCACCGTTTGACACGATAACACCGTAGGGTCTGCCGCCTGAGTTATTGGAGGAGTTGTAAAGTCCTCCGTTGATGCCTCCAACGGCACCTGCACCCGTAACAAGCTCGTCAAGGGTAACCCCCTCATCACGCCAGGGATATATAGTGGCAAGGCTCACTCTTGAAGGATCCTTGACTATCATCATAGTGCCGTAGAAGGTGGAGCCTGAAACCCCGCATATCTGTATGGGGTCTTCATTTACGTCCTCTTTGTCACCGTCAACGCTGACGTTACCGGATGCGCCTATCTGGATGAGACCGTCATCGACCTCTTCGTTGAACTCCTTCATGGAGTTTTTGTCAACGATAGCCTGTATCTCATCTGCACTCAAAAACCATGAGGCAAGGAACTTAAGCTGTCCCGTTTCAAGGATAGTGGTAACGAACATCTGCTGAGCCGCGGGATATGCGTCGGAGCAAATGAGCTTCAGTGAAATAAGGAGAGTTGCGGCTAATACGAGAACAAAGGTGAGAATAAAGGCAAGAGCCTTAAGGATCACACCGAATACAACAGCACCGGCAGATTTCTTCTTGCGTTTTCTTCGGGTATTCCCGGGCTGTCTGTTTGTGGGTTGGTTTCCCATAGGCTGACTTACTGCAGGCTTTCTTCCCACTGGCTGATTTCCGTTTGGTGGTCTTCTTACAGGCTGTCCGCCGGCGGGCTGTCTGTATGCACTCTGATTTCCGGAAGACGGGGATGGCTGATTATTTCCCGGGCGATTATTCGTATTATTCTGCATCATCTACCACCACCTTCATGCTTGCAAGCTTCCAACTCAGCGTATCGTAATAATTATCGGGATCGTCATTCTTGACGAAATAACAGGTATCGTTCATGGGAACGTCAACGGTCTGACCGTCTGAAAGGAGCATATGCTTTTCAAAGCTGATATCAACTGAGAAGCAGTTGTCCGTTATCCAGACGAAATTCCTGACACTCTCTCCGGTAAACGGAGGGTCCATAAGAGTATGGATACTTGTAAATGTAATATCAATACCGTTTGCGTACTTTGTAGCTACCTCATACTGATATGACGACTTGATGAGAGTCTCGGCAACAGTATAGAAGGAAAGGTCCTTTGACGTGAAGAGACTCCAGTTCTTCGCTATCTGAAGAACGTCGATCTCAGCGGCTACCTCTGCAGGAACAGTATCAAGTCCTGCCTTTTTTGTCAGATCAAGCTTCTTAAGAGACTTGTCAAAGACTACGGGAGCACCGCTTTCATCCTTGATTACGATCTCAGCATCCTTCTTGAGGATCGCAATATCATATAGCTTCAGAGAAGGAAGTCCCTCAACGTAAGGCTCAAGTGCCTCATATTCGGGGTTTTCAAGATCGCTGACAGCAGATGAGGGCACACTTGCCCCTGAAACACTTACGGTGTGCTTATCGGTAACGGTAAGCGACATATATGTCAGCGGAAGGTCATTGCCGCCTTCGTAGTTAACGATATTTCCGTAAAGATCGGAGATCTTAACAACGGGCTTTGTAAGCAGACGTATGTCATGCTTGATCCTGCCGTCGGAAAGTGTCTCACCCACATGGTCTGTCCCGTTCAGCTCAACATTAAGACTTGCAGGAAGAGTGAGAGAATAATTGTAAAGCTCCGGGATGACCTTCTTACCCTTGAAGGAGTATTTTGCAATGTTTCCGTTCTTATCGGAGATCTTAAACTCGGGCTTAAGATAGATACCGCCTATCTTATAGTCAATCCCACTCTCTCCGTTTGCAGTACCGTCATCCTCTGTAAGCTCAATGCCGTTTACCTTTACGTTAAAGTCAGACGGCAGGGACAATGTATACTCATGCTCTTCGAGAATGGGTCTGACGGAGGATATCTTCCATTCACGGGAGCTGAACACCGCAAGTCTTGTAACCTGCTCGCCCACAGCCTCAAGTGTAACCTCGGCAAGCGCAAAGCCGTCGGAGGTAATATTGTACACAAGCTTATCCTCATCGTGGATACCTGCAACAGATGAATAGCTAAGCTCCCCCGTTGCAAGCAGCTTTGTGTACGTCTCCTTCAAGTCAACATTCTCCTCAAATCTGCCTGTTTCAAGGCTCGGGAAAGAAATACTCTTCCAGATAGTACCGTCAGCGGCATCACGTCTTAAAAGTGTGATCGTCTCTTCAACACGGCGCTCAGGCTGTGAATCCTCATAATCAACAAGCAGAGTATTCACATAAATGACCGCGGCGGCACACAGTACGATCAGTACCGATAAATAAATAAAATAAACAAACTTAAAAGTTCCTTTTCCGGATCTTCTCATCTGATAAACCAAACCTTTTCAAATCATTAATAATTAGTTTAATTTGCTTTTAGACTGAGTATTATTTTTGTACTGCTGAATTTGCACCGTCAAAGCCGAATTTTTTATATACGGCATTTATGATGAGATAAGCAGCAAATGCAAAAGCGAGTCCGAGAATTATTCCCGCCAAAACGTCGGAGGGATAGTGAACGTACAGATAAAGCCTCGAAAATGCTATAACGATAGCTAAAACCAGTGCGGGGATACCAAAGCGTTTATCTCTGAGAAGCATTGCTCCGGCAGCCTCAAATGAAGCAAGCGTATGCCCTGAGGGGAATGAGCCGTCGTGAAGCCTGTCGATAAGCAAATTAAACTCGAGCCCCGTGATCTCATAATAAAAGTCATAGGGACGTGTCCTGTCGATAATAGGCTTAAGGATACAGTTACCCACAATAACTCCCATGAGCAGAGCAACTCCCATGGTAATTCCCATTTTTCTTGTTTTCTTAAAGAAAAGCATAACCACGGCAATAATGATCCAGAATATACCCGCATCCGCAAGAGATGTTATAACGGGCATGACCTTATCAAGAAATGTACATGACATATGTGACTGAATAAAATCCAGTATGCCAAGTTCAAAATTATTAATCTGATACATAATATTCTCCGAATATCCGAGCACAGTTCTTATGTACGGACGTTATTTTTTACTGTTGAACACCCATTTATGCTGAATACGGAAGCTGATGGGATAAATGATCACCTGAACAAGGAGATTTACAAGAAGCTCAAGCCATTTGTGTTCTGCGAGTCCCAGTGCCCATGAGATAAGCGCAACTCCGCCTGCACCGACCGCCAACTGTATCGCAGCAAGAACGTAGTATTTAATAAGCGTTGATTTACTCATTTTATCCTTGAATACCATCTTTGCATTCAGCATATAGTTACAGATGGACGATACGATCCTGGCAGCGATCTGAGGAATGATCGTATGATACGGAACCATGAAAGAAAATATTCCCGTAAGGTTGATCGCATGGAATACGCCAAGGTCAATGACCACAGCGGCAACGGCACTGAACAGGTATTTTATAATAAGTGAGTATATACGAATGCTGTCGCGTACAACGCGGAAATGAGAGGACTTATTCTCCTCAATATAAACTGTGGATATTTTGCACTCCCCGTAAGGAATATTTCGCTTGTTCATAAGGAACAGCATATTGGTCTCAAATTCATATCTGTCACCGTCAGCCTTTGCAATCTCTTCGATATACTCTGCAGGGAACGCACGAAGTCCCGTCTGAGTATCGGAAATGCGCATACCGAAGAAAATCTTGAAAACGGCTGAAGTAATACGGTTTCCCGTCTTGCTCCTTGCAGGAACATCAGGCTGGGAAAAATCTCTGCAGCCGAGGATGACCTTACCCGTCTTGACCATCTTTTCGGACACAGCATAAATATCCTCCGTCAGATGCTGACCGTCGGCATCTGCAGTAACAACACCCTTCATTCCTTCGAGATTGTCAAGGAAGTATCTGAATGCGGTCTTAAGTGCCGCACCTTTACCTCGGTTTACGTCATGTCTTAACAGAGTACAGCCTGCAAGTGTCTTCACCTTATTGAAGATATCTTTAAATTCATCTCCGCTTCCGTCATCGATTACGAGTATCTTCGTAAAGCCTTTTTCAGCAAGTGATGACAGGGTGGAAAGTAATTTTTCGTCAGGCTTATAAGCGGGAATTATCACGGCAATATCATTCGTTATCATATTCTGAACAAACCTTTCTCATAATTAGGTCATATTCTTCCTTAAATTTTCAGAGAAGTCAATATCTTCTGTTTCTGCGCTCAGCCTTTTTACGCTTACGCATTCTCACACTTGTTTTTGAAGATGCTACCGTAACTATTACGATAACAACGCAAATCCCGATGGACACGAGTACAACGGCAAGTATTGCGGCACTGCGGTTGAAATCCTTTGGTTCTGCCTTATCTGCCGTCGCTTCTGTTTGAGCCTCACCCGTCGTCTGTACGTCGGGAACTATTTCCGACGGCAGAGTTACTACAGGAGCAAGTGTTGCCTGGGTCTGTGTTTCTTCATCGTGAAGCTTTTCTTCATGGGTCTTTGTATTTTCAAAGAAATCTCCGCCGCCCTTGTCAAGTCCTACCGTTGTGTGTGCAAGTCCGTAAATACAAGGAGAATAAAGAGTTATCTCGGATGCTTTAGTTATGGGTGCGGAAGTAGTACCGCAGAGCCATTCATTGAATGCCCAAAGCTGAGTCTTATGACATTGGAAACCCTCGCGGGTCACCTCGTAAGGTGTCCTTCCGCCGAGACTTTCATAGGGCTTGTCCCAGTCGAACTTGATCTGATTCTCCGGATAGAGATGCAGATAAAGCTTATCGGGGATCCACGCACCGTATTTGTCAATGCTTTCGGTATGGAATGAAGCATTCATTCCCTGCTTTACAGCTTCAACCACGGCATCAGAACACACAACGTGCGTTCCGTGACCGTATTCTCCGTTAGGATCGTGAGATACTACAACTATAGGCTTGAAACGGCGTATGCATTCAGTTATGAACTCAACAAAACTTTCAAATGTATAGCCCTGCTCACCGTATATCTGAAGTGCTGATGCTTTAGCAACCTCTCTGTCCTCGGATTTAGAATAGAGATCTGGGAAAGAGGATATAACAGGATAATTTCTGACTCCCACTGTCCAAAGTCCGTCAAGCTGTTCATGTGGCCTTTCATGTGTATCAAAATGACTTACAAGATACACCACCTGAACATTCATCTGTCTCTCCACAGCATAGTACGGCAGAACACCTGCAAAATAAAGCTGTTCGTCGTCTGAGTGAGATGCAAGAAGCATGAGGTCCGCCTTCTCGCAGGGGGCTTCCCATTTCTGCACCCAATCAGGTGTTTCTCCGGGGGAGAACACATATATCTCGGTTATAACAGTACCTATGTCAAAGGTCATGGTAAGCTCAGACACGTCTTTACCGATCAGGGAGGAAACGTCCACGTATTCGTGAAGGAAACCGTTTGTTCCGCACTTTACCGTCTTTTCGTTTTCTTCATCAGTTAAAGTCCAGCCTGAGGGAATCTTGTCAAAAATCACGTAAATGCTGCCTATGCCATCTTCTCTTGAAACGGTGATCTTGGGTGTACCGTGGGTAGCCTCGGCATAAGACGTCACCTTGTTTTCATCGTTAACCGCATTCGGATTGTCAAAACCCTTGACGTTAAATACGGCTCCGCTGTATACAGCTTCCTCGGCACTTACCGAGACAGTCAACAGTATTACCGCCAAAAGCAGCATAATGACGCAAGTCAAACTTCTCTTAAACATAATGTACTCCAATCTGCATTTATCTGCATTACCGACCGAATTCATAATATCAGTCATTCATAGTTATTTTAACATTTTCAAACTAAAAAAGCAATAGAAAAGTCCATATACTATAAATTTCCCGAAAAAACGCGTCAGTTTTCGTTCCAAAATCTCTCAAGAATGAGACAAAGAGTGCGAATATCCGACGTGCAGCTTATCTGCGGCCAGAAATCCGGGAAACGGCTTGCCATATCACGTGATGACAGCCTGTCATCAATGAGGACTACAACGCCTCTGTCCTCTGCGGTTCTTATAACTCTTCCCGCAGCCTGCTCTATCCTGTTTACAGCAGGATATTCATATGCGTAAAGATGACCTGCCCCATACTTTTCTTCAAAATATTCACTCATCAGATTAAGCTCCGACGAGATGCCCGCTAGTCCTGCTCCCACTACTACGGTACCTATAAGGCTGTCTCCCACAAGATCAACGCCCTCGGAAAAAACACCGCCGAGCACACAAAGACCAACGATCCTTTCATATTTTTGGGAGTTGAACGCTCCAAGAAACTTTTCCCTGTCCGCATAGCTCATACTTGGTTTCTGCATCACCGCTGTCAGAGTTGGATCAATTTCAAGAAGAGCCTTTGCCACGGTGCGCATATACTTATATGACGGGAAGAACACGAAATAATGCCCAGCCTTTGCTTCAAGCACGTTAAGGATCACTTCCGCAATATCATAAGCAGTTTCACGTCTGTCCGCATATCTCGTGCTGACTCCGTCAAATATGGTAACGCACATATTATTGGGATCAAAGGGAGACTCCGCTTTAAGCACCTGTGCGTCCTTACAGCCTAATATATCGACGAAATAATCAATGGGATCCAGCGTTGCCGAAAACATTACCACTGCATCTGCATATGACGATGACGCAGAGATTATCTCCGATGGATCAAGGCAGATAAGCTTACAGGTCAGCTTATCATCGCAGGCTTCACCAAGAAATGCAAATCCACCGACTGCTTCAGAAGCACAATTCAGAAGTGCGGAAGCCGCTCCGTACAGATCAGAATAAGCCTCATGCTTCTCATCCTCGCGCCTTGCCCTCTCACGAAAGCTTTCAACGACCGCCGCTGCCGCCGATATCAACAGCTCCGGTACCTTATCGCTTTTATAATACCCCGCCTTATGCTCTCCCGTTTTATCTACATAAAACCTTGACTCCTCAAAGCATAATGATCGTATTTCATCAAACGCATCCCTGCAAAGCTCGAGTGCATCAGATACCTCGGGATATGACTCTATATCCTCCCCGAGAGCCTGACGTGCCTTCTCGGTCATATACGGCGAGAATTCGGCAGAATACGATGCCCTTACCCTATCGGGAAGGTTATGCGCCTCATCTATAAGGAAGGTGTACTTTTTGTCACCTTCCCCGTTGAAGTAGCGTCTGAACCTTACCTTTGAGTCGAAAACGTAGTTATAGTCACAAATTATCAAGTCGCAGAATTCCGACACGTCGAGGGAAAGCTCATACGGACAGAGATCAAATTTTTTTGCTGTCTCCGTTATGCTTTTGGTGTCGTACAATCTGCGTGCAGTCAAGAGCTCGGAAAGAGCATCGTTGACCCTCTGCTTATAAGTTAACGTCCTTCCTTCGGAAACTGCATCAAGCATCCTCGGACACATACGGCAGCCGTCGGGATAGTTACCCGAAATACAGCAGGTCTCCTTAGCCCGGACAGTAATACATCTCAGGTGAGGTGCTGATTGTGACAGCAAAGCCATTGCATCAAATGCGGCTTTTCCCGTAACTCCTTTACCTGTGAGGTAAAATATCTTGTCCGTAAGTCCGGCGCCCAACGCTTTGATGGCAGGATATATCGATGCCATCGTCTTTCCCGTGCCCGTCGGAGCAGAAGCAACAAGCTTTCCTCCGCGACGCACGGTCTTCATTATCCCAAGCATCAGCTCGTGCTGACCCGAGCGTATATCCTTATACGGAAATGAGAGACGTCTGATCTCATCGTTTCGTATCCCGTTCTGTTCGACAAATATACAAATAAACGGCTCTGCTCTTTTGACGAGCGCATCTGTCAGGCGGCAAAGAACATCTGAAGAATACACTCTCTCAAAGCTTGACGTCTCACCGGTGTCCTTTTTCACGAAGGTAAGTCGGAGCACCAATGAGCTTACGTTAAAAGTCCGACAGTACAGATACGCCGTAACAGCACCAAAGGCAAGCAGCTCGCTGTTATAAGAACTCATAAAACCATAAGGAAGCTTATTTGAGGGCTTTAATACCTCAAGGGTAATGCTGTCAGATGAGGTAAAAACTCTGTCTGCATATGATGTGACGCGAAGAGTACCCACAGGAAGTTCAAACTCACCGTTCACAGCTACGTTTTCTTCAACGGTCACATTAATGTCGGTATCTGAATATACCTTGTGAAATCCGTCTGCGGAGGATGTGCGGCTGCTGTTCAAGGGTCTTTTGTAAGCAAATGACGCCAAATACGACGCGTCTGCCGTTACTATCCCACTTGCAATGTCATACTTCATATCCATCCTCCCACAAAAATATCTACTCTTACAGTATACCATATATACAGGTTTTTTTGCAAGTGTTACATACAACATATATCGGCTGTAATTTACTTTAGGGTACATTTCAATCCAAATGTCTGAAAAACCCGCATAAAATAAGGCTTTTTCGCATTTTTATTGATTCTTGAACTACAATATCTCCCTCTAAAACCAAGCATAAAACCAGCTATATACAAGCGAACACGTGCATCTATGGAAATCAATGTGCACGTGTTCGTTCATATATATTTGAGTTTTTCCTCAAAACTATCGACACACAGCACATAGTGTGATATAATATTATTGAGCGAAACCATTCACTTATAGATACGTATTGTATTTTAATGAGGTATATTATGAGTAGTAAAGAGTATAATGATATTCTGAAAAATTTCGCAAAGCTTGATTCTGATGATAAGAGCTTGCTTGTCCAGAGTATCATGGAAATGATGAGTACTGTAGATGGAGGGCCTGTTTCTCATGATTGTAATGCTATGGTCAAAGAGTATACGTTTGAGGATAAGAGACCTGATTGTCCTCACTGCAAGGCTAAAGCTAACCTTGGCTTCATTGTAAAAAGAGGATTCAAGAAAAACGTTCAGCGTTACTACTGCAAGTCTTGTGGTAAATTTTTTGTTGCTACTACCAAGACAGCTTTTGAAAAAACACGTAAGGATTCGGATACTTGGAAGCGCTTTATTGAGCTTACGCTCGATGGTAAAAGTCTCGCTGTCTGCTCTGCAGAATGCGGTATTTCATACCTTACTGCATTTACGTGGAGACATAAGATCCTTAACGCATTCCGTGTTCATCAGGACACGACAAATATGACGGGAAAAATCGAAATGGACGAGATGCTTATTTCGATCAGTTATAAAGGTAATCACATAAACGGTAGATATGGTAGCAGAACAAGGACTCCCGGAGAGTCTAATAATCTCCCACGTCCTTCCTATAAGCGTGGCAGTGACAACAAGTCTAAGTCTTCAAAGGATAAGGCTTGTGTTTTCTGTATGGTCAAAAACGGAAACGAAGGATATTATGCTACAGTTCCGGGTGTCGGTTTTATGAATGAGGTTATGCTTGATCATACGGTGGGGAAGCACGTTGATAAGGCTGGTGCTGTTATTGTTGTGGATAAGTATAAAACTACCGTAAATTATCTTAGCAGTAATAATTACTCCTATGTTAGTCTACTTTCTAACACCTCAGAAAATCCTAACAGACATAAGCCTGAGATACTCGGAGATATTCACCTTCAGCACGTCAATTCCTTTCACAGCCATTTGCGTACGTTCTTAGCCAAGTACCGTGGTGTAAGCACGAAATACCTTGAAAACTACGTTTCTCTTTTTGTGTGGCTTAGCAATATAAAAGCAGCCAAGCAGAGCCGTAACGTTAAGAAAGTGACGATCTGCAGGGCTGCTGAGTCTGATTGTTATATATCCCGTAAGGGAATCAAAGTTCCGGCTGTGCCGTTATGCGCATAAGATCATAAATAATTATCAAATACATACTTAAATAAGAAAACGTGCAAAAGAACTTGACAAAAAGAAAAAATGTATGGTGTTGTCGCGCTACGCCTCTTAAATCAAAACCACCGACTTAGCCAGTGGTTTTGATTTTTTAAAGCAGACACCATTCAACAGAAGTTAATAGCAACCTTCATATTTTCTGTAGTCTTAAACTCTCATTCCACTATTATATATCAAATTTGAAATAATAATGTTTACCTCTTCACTCATCTGAAAAAATATATCTTTTGATGCTTGCGACAAATAGTTTCCGGAATGTGCAGAATAATCAATTAAGTAAATTGGGATCTCTCCTGAAGCGGTATCAATTGTACCTAATATTATTCCGTCCGAACTATTGCCTATCACAAAATCAGCCAAAGAAATATATTGATAATCTAAATACGCATAAAACTTTACGGTGTAGCTTGATTCGTTTTCAAATGTTTCAGTAGCTACAACACCGTTCCACTTTACAGGGTATTCTAAAGTCACATATGGTGTTGAAAGTTTAATAATATCTTCGTCATATTTTGAAAAATCAACAGTGGATTCAGATTCAGATTCGGGGGTTTCTTCAACAGAAATACTCTCTTGCATGTGCGTATCTGTGGTGCTCGTTTCTGTCGTGTTTGAATCGTGTTTGTTGTTACATCCAATTAATGTAACGCTGAGTAAAATTGCAAGTATAAGCGTGCCAATAGCACGGAGTTTGTGGTCTCTCATATGTACTTCCTTTTTCATAACAATTTATAAAGCATAGTCATTCTTATCTTTAATCCAAGGCTGATTAATATTAGTTGTACCGTTCAAGAATTCAGTTAGATATGTTTTACCATACTCCCCTGAAAGTTCCTCTGCAATTGTTTGCTTTGACCAAGCGCGAGGTGTAAGTAGTTTTTTGTCAGGTGTTGTCCTTAAAATCTGTTGCATTTTCTTCAAACGCATTCCAAGAGAAAACAACTGATATTTGTTTAGTAAATCTCCTAATTCCGTTTTTAAATCGTTATAAGTTAATTTTTTTATCCTCTCTGCTAAATCACTATCAATATATGGTCTGTTTACGTATTTTCCTACTATCAGGGGAGAGCATCCTACATATGTTTCAAATGAGATGCCTCCTAATCCAAACGAATTGGGAGAATCATTATCAAATGCCACTATACTGACGATATCTTGATTTTTCAATATTACGTTATAATTACTCGGTCTATGATCTTTTTCCAGACAAATTACATCTAAAAAATTCAAAATGTTTAAAGAGCGCTGTAAAGAAGGGGAACATATTTGCTTCCGGGTATTAACATCTATTTTATCACTACTTACTCCGGGAGCTTCAAACATAATGGTACCAAAAAGTTCCTCCCTACCGTCTATTAAAATCACAGCGTAGTCGGTATATGGAATCAAATGGTGAATGTTCAATAACTTTGAAATGCGATAAGTTGAAATACTCCTTACTGCGTTATAGGTTTGATAACAATCTTTTTTTAGTCCACTATTCAATTTATATGCAAACAGTTCACCCCAAACGTATTGGACAAAATCTTTGATTCTGTATTCTGTGTCTGGATCCATTTCACCGAGTCCAATCGAGTTTCCTCCCAAACCACTGCAAAATTTGTATGCACCCGACGAAAAGTCGTTAGTTATACCCATGTTAATAAATTTTTTAAGGTTAGACTTCTTGGACAGGCGCTTTTTAAGAAACATGCCGTCGCAAACCAATTCCGGGTGAATATGCTCATAATAATAATTAATTAAGTCGTTAACGTATTCACGAACATCAGTGTGCCGTTTACATTCTCTGAAATAATAATATCCATTTTCTTTTTTTATACGGATAACATTATTACTGGTGTGTGTTAAAACTTGAATGTCTTGAAGTGAACATTCGACTCTTTTTGCAGACTTAGGGTATTCCCAAAAGCTTTTGGGTCTTAGAAAAGTTCTACATACCCAGGGAAGTAGAATGCGCTTTATATATTTCATTTCTGTTTCCTTAAAAAAATATTTTTCAAAATTAAGCTGGTCGAATGGAAGACTTTGTTCTTAGTTACTATGGATGTTGTAAAAAAAACTGTTACGCCAACTAAAGTTTTGGCAATCAATTCAGTTATCGGGCTATTAAAAAAATCCGTGAGATCCAACAATACTACTGAAATAATCATTGTCGTAGTAGGAACAAATCCGCAAAAACAGTCTTTTATTTGATCTAAAACTGAATAACTGAAAAACTTTGCGGTTGTTACAGTCATTAAAATTTGCAACAGTAAATTACTTATAATTCCAGTAAATGTTAATGTCAACGGAGAAAAAGGAATTGCAGCAAATAACAATATAGTCGACAAAATAATTCCTGCGGAATTCAAAAGCAAAGATATATCACTTCTCCCATACGCCTCAAAAGCAGTTGCTTTAAGTGAAAGCGGAAGAAACAGTTGTGTTATACATATTATTTGTAGATATGGCACACACCCAATCCACCGGTCCGTTAACAGAAATAGAACTAATGGTTCTGCAACTAAGGCCAAACCTATCATCATAGGGGAGCAAACAAACATTGCTATCTGAATGTAAT